>JANZKD010000063.1 GCA_025061245.1 Candidatus Culexmicrobium profundum | reverse complement strand
GAAGGTAAGAGAAATACTTACGATAGGCATAATCCCACTATAATAAAATGAAGAAATAAATTAATAAAAATCATTAAAAATATCCATAATCTTAGCACTATATTAATAAGACGTAAAAAATGAAAAGCTTAGAAGCAAGGTGAAGAAATGAACGGAATAGCTTATGTTGGAAGAATGTTGATCGGAATGAAGGGGAATTTCAAAGTTCTGACAGTCCATTTCTATTTTGTCTCTTGTAACCTGAATTTCATTATGAGGAAGATATAATCTTAAAGATAGAATGAGAATCGATAGGATGGGAGAAATGAGCGAGAGCAAGGAAGGTAGTTTCCTATCAGAAAAAGTGAGAAATATTATTTCATCTTATGGAATCAGAGAGGTACATGTTTATAGAAGCGAAAAAGAGTCTTGGGATATAATTTGGAGGTGGCTATGGTTTACAAGGAAGATATGGATGGCTCAATATTGGAAAGAGACTGAGAAAGCTCTACAGCCATTATTTCCAATACTACATAGTTTAAATGTTAATTCTATATTAGATAGCTCTTGCGGACTTGGCTTTAAAACCATAATGTTTGCTAAAAGAAACTATGAAGTTGAGGGCTCTGACCAAAGCGCAGTAGCCATTAGATACGCACCGATACTTGCAGAGGAGCAAGACTTTAAGATAAAATTCTTCCGCTCTAGATTTGATGAGTTGGGTAGAAAATGCATGCGCAAATATGATTGCGTATACAGCGATTATTTTGACGAGCTAGAAACTTATGATAATTTAAAGGCGTCAGCCAAAGGAGTATACTCCGTACTTAACGAAGGCGGAAAATTCATATTTTGCAGCCCCTCACCCAAATTGAAAAAAGCCGCTCTTAAAGAGCTAATCGAGAAGGAATGGCGTAGACGAAAGAAGTTTATCATCAAACAGCCATTTGAAATGAACAGATTGCGAGTAACCCATATCGAGACCCTCGATAAAACAAGTGAAGGCATTCTTGAAAATCATATTTTCATAATAGAGAAGAAGGGAGTTATACGAGCTGAAATAGCTTCTATAATGAACCCTAGAATTAAGTGGACATTTAAAGACTATGTAAACGTGCTAGAAAAAGCTGGTTTTAGCAAAGTTGAATTCATTGAAAGAGAGAAAAATGAAGTCTTCATTATAGCAATGAAATGAATAATTACCAGTATAAATCTACTCATAAACTAAGCGATTCGATGCAAAGTTAAGAAATTTAAGCGAAACATGCACTAAAGACAACCTCAAATTAATGTTGCATCATAAAATACGCAATTCCAAGGCATTCAAGAAGTTAAGCTTTTAGTGCAAATACATGAAGATAAAATAGGATAATTCAAATGGCCTAGACTACATCCTTCTGCGATCAAGGTAAGTAGGATCTAATTACAGTTACATGGATATGGTATGTTACCAAGAACTTCTAAATCTGAAGTTTTTAAGAAATTCTATGAATTGTTTATTCAGTATCGAGGAAAATTATTATCTGAAGATGAATCAAAAATGCTCAGAGGATTAATAAAGCAAGTTAGATTAGAATACAGTGGAAAATGGCTAAAAAATAAGCTAAAGGAACTATTTCTAAATGCAGATTGAATAAAAGATGAAAGAAAGGTTAGGAGATGGTTAAAAGGTGAAACATGAAGAATTAGCAAAATTAATAAAAGAAGTATTTAGTCACTATGGAAAGAAAGAATTGTCTGAAGAGGAATTCATACAATATTTCCAAGAAAAAGATCTAAGCAAAGATGAAATAGAAAAACTTTGGTCTGAAGCACATTCACAAGAACTAATAAGCGTTGGAGTGTGGCCCATATCTGATCCCAACAACCCACTAAAAATCATAGAGCAAAAAATAGTTTTCACATTATTAAATGAAGAGGAAAGAGAAGTACTAAGAAAAGCTGAAGAAATGATAAAAGAATTAGAGAAAGAAGAACCAGATATAGAAGAGTTGGAAAAATCTGAATAAAACACATTGAACAAATAAAAGACACACTTAGACTTTAAACGCCGATAGAAAATACTGTTTAAGTTTAGTGGTGCGGGGGGTGGGATTTGAACCCACGAAGGCCTTCGCCACAGCCGTTCTGAGATTGCTCCTCAGGGCTGCGCCTTTGACCTGGCTCGGCAACCCCCGCTCATTTAAAATGAATGTGAGTGCTTTGACTTTAGTTTTTCGCTAGTATTCATATGTTGAGGTTGATCTCTTTTCTATTATTTCACCTAGTGCTTTATTGTGTTTAATGGCCTTAATTCGAACTTTAATTATCTCTCCAATTTTTGCTCCTGGAATAAATATAGTTTTATCCTTGATCCTAGCTATGCCATCTCCATTTGCACTTATATCCTCTATTAGGACTATGTAGACGTCTCCTTCCCTCAACCTTATAGAAACCTTCTTCAATTGACCTTTCTTATTAGATCTTCTTTTAGATATTCTTCTCGGCATTAAAGATCCCTATCCATATAATTGCATGCTCCTAAGTAATTGAAATTTATAAGTGTTACGCATTTACCTTCTCTTCCTTGGAGTACCCTTCTTTCTACCAGTTCTCCTAGCCGCTATGTGTCCAACCTTCTTTCCTGGAGGAGCATGACGAGATACTGGTGGGCTACCCTTAGGATGCTGACCTCCACCATGTGGATGGCTGGCTGCAACCATTGCTTTACCTCTAACCACAGGCCACTTCCAAGCCTTCGCTTTCACCTTATAATATTTAGTCCCAGCCTTTACGAAGGGTTTCTCAGTTCTACCTCCACCAGCAACTATACCAATAGTTGCCCTACACTTAGGGTCAATTGATTTTAACTTTCCAGATGGAAGTCTAATTATAGTTCTATTAGGCGACTGAGCTATAATAGTCGCATAAGAACCAGAAGACCTAGCAAACTTCCCTCCATCCCCAGGTCTAGACTCAACATTACATACGAGTGTTCCTTCAGGAATTTTTCCAACTGGCAGAATATTACCGACTTCAAGAGAAGCTTCTGGACCCTTCATAACCTTTTGACCAATATAAACACCTTCAGGAGCCACAATTAGCTGTTTAGAGCCATCCTCAAATTTAATTAAAGCTACAGGTGCACCTCTACCAGGATCATGAAGTAAAGCTATAATTTTCCCTTGAACAGTTGAGGTCATCTCAGCTTTACTTAGAGGAGCATACCTAACAGCACCAACTCTCTTCCAAGAGGGAGACCTAAATACAGATCCTCCACGACCTCTCCTCTGAACAAGAATTCTCTTACCCATAATTCACCACCACTATAATATACCAAGCTTAGTAGCTATATCAGAGGCTTTAAATTCAGGTGCAAGCTTAACATAAGCCTTCTTCTCCCCACGAGGAGTAATCAAAACATTAACCTTCTCAACCTTAACGTCAAACAACTCTTCAACAGCTCTCTTAATTAAATGTTTATTAGCTTTAATGTTAACTATGAAAGTCAACTTATTTTCACGTTCAATCTTCTCAATAGCTACCTCTGACATTACAGGTCTAATAATTACATTCCATGGATCAACAGCCAATTCCAACACCCTTCCATGACATTAAGCTGCCCATATAAACAACACTCAATCACATAAATCTTTCTAAGCCTATTTAAATCGCTCTTCAAGCTGCCTTATAGCAGACTCAGTCCAAATAGTGAGTCTACCAGCATGCCCTCCAGGAGCTAAATGAATAACACTTAAATTACGTGCTTGAACAACATCAACACCAGGAAGATTTCTAGCAGCCCTAACAATACCTCTATCCTCACTAATAACAATCAATGGACCCTTCCTCCTCTTATACTTCCTACCCCTAAACTTACCCTTACCTGGACGAATCTTCCTACCCTTCTTAGCTCGCTCAACATCACTCCAAACACCTAACTGCTTTAGGAAATTCCTAACCGAAGCAGTTTTACCAAGCTTCTCCAAGTCATCCACAACAACTAGAGGGAATTCAGGGACCCCGTCAACCATGTGACCCCTACTAGAAACCAGCTTTGGATCAGCTGTAGCAGCAATAGCAGACATTACAGCCAACCTCTTCTCCTTCCTATTAATCCTCTCAAAAACAACCTTTTCAACCTTAGGAGGATGAGCTCTCCTACCACCAACAGCCATGGGAATAAAGGCTGCTTGATTCGCCTTCGGATACCTACTACCCTTAACTCTTGGAACCCTTGCTATACCATAACCAACACCCCAACTCTCAGCAGTTGTACGCTTACCAGCCATTGGATCTCTACCTTGAGGCTGAATTCTAGCTGTAAATGACGATATGAAGGCTCTCCTAATCAAATCTGGACGGAAGGGAGCTGCAAATATTGGTGGAAGCTCTATCTCCCTCACAGGTTTACCATCTAAATCATAAACCTTAACCTGCAACTTTAAATTACTCCTAGCAATACTAGACATCAACATCTACCCCCATCAAACATGAACATAGAGAACTCTAGGCTTAGTTGTAGGCGCATTAATTGGAGGTCTAATTGGATATCTCAACTTCACAAGCCGCTTAGGAGGACCAGGCACTGAACCCTCAAGAACAATATAGCTACCCCTAACAACACCATAATGTGGAAAACCACCCTTAGGAGTTATTTCATCACCAGAATCACCAATCTTCAAAATCCTCTTATTATACTCTGTTCTCTGATGAAAACCAAGCTGACCTCCCCTCGGAATAGTCCACATAGTACCAGGATGAGCAGGACCAATAGAGCCTATCCGCCTATAACCCTTCCTATGCTTATGCCATCTAGGCATTATTTTAACTCCAAAACGCTTAACAACACCTTGAAATCCCTTACCCTTAGAAACAGAGATTACATCAACAAGCTGACCCTCATCGAAAACATCCCTTATAGCCAACTCCTTACCAATAAGCTTCAACGCATAATCAAATCTCTCCTCAATGGATCCTCCACCAATCTTAACCTCAAAGACCTCCGGCTTCTTCTTTCTAATACCAGCCTTTCTCGGTTGACAGCAGACAATCAACCTTAAATCTGAAACACGGTCAAGAGAAGACTTCAACTTCTCCAATGAAGATGAAAAATCAAATTTCTCTGGAACAGTGAAAACACGCTTCAAATCCTTTGGCGGAGATTCAACCCAAACCTCACCAACAGACTTCAATCCATCAAAAGTCTTTGAGTAAGCTCTAACTGCACATACATATAGAGGAGGAACCTCAATTATACTAACTGGCTTAACAACCTCCTTACCATACAAGGGTACTCGAGGCCAATCCTCAATTACAACTGCATGAGTCATAGCAACCTTATAACCTGCAAAGGCTAAAGGTCTAGGTTCACCCTCAACCTCAGGCCAAGACCTAATTCTAGCTACTATACTCTTCGCCCTAACTCGAGGCCTAAACCCTAATGAACCCCTTCTAGGAGTACTCGTACGCCTATGACCCATAGCTTAACTCCTCCAATTTAATTCAAACCGCTGGAAAAGTAACATTAAATCACGCATATATATTTTACACTGCCCCAAATTAGAATGTTATAAATGCGACAAAAAATTTATTATGGAAAGTGAAATTAAAACAGCCTCCTCAGTCCTAATAGTCTTAGTTCCCTGAAATGGAGCCATATTAACTATAAAATCAGAATATCTCCTTAAATCAAAACCCTCACGCTTAGCCATATCAAATAAACCCTCCTCCGGAGAACCAAACAAAACCAGCGTCCTCCTAGATGAAATCAATCTCTCAGAAAGCCCCCTATAAACATCATGAATAAAATCACCATACCTAGAAGTTGCAATAACCAAATCAGCCTTAAAATCCAAAATGCTCCTCTTCAAACTCTTACGAGTAAAATTAACTTCATAACCCCAATAAACATCAACCTCACTCCTAGAAACAGGCTTAACTCTAACTCCACCCCTACGCCTAATCACCCTAAAAACAAGGCGGCTACCAACTGGAAGATACCTAGAAACTGGGAAAAGCCTTCCAAGACCAACATCAACCAAAGAACCCCTCCTACCACTCTTAACAACAACACCCTCCCTAAACCTATCCCTACCAGCAAGCTCCAATTTAGACTCAACTGTATGAGGAGGAGTACGAAGAGGAGGGAGAAGACCAGTATACTTCAAAGATGAAGAAATATCAAAAAGCCTCTTCCTCAAATATTGAGGAACATCCATGAAACGTAGAATCTGACAAATAAATTCACCATCCCTCTCAAACTCACGTCTATCCAAGTAAACTAAAATTTCATCAACCCTAAATATGGCAGCAGCCCTACCAATAACACCAACCTTAACAGTCTTATCCCTCAAATGAGAAACATCAGATAGAAATCCAGCTGGAATAGCAATAGCCAGCAAACCATGCCTTTTAGGAGGAGGCCAAGACAAAACACACACCAAATAAAAATAAAAAAGCCAAAATATAAATTAGAGCGTATTAAGCGATTATTAATTGCCGATGATTGCTTTGCCGAGTACTGAAAAATGATGAACACTCAATACTGAGGCAAATTAACCCTTAGTCACACCCAATGGAAGGAACCTGGCAACCAAAGTAGCAATTCCAACCCTATGTGAAACTTGAACAACTCGATCAATATCCTTATATGCCTGTGGAGCCTCCTCAACTACACCGCGGAAACTAGCAGACCTAACTAGAATCCCCTTAGCCTCCAACTGTCTCTTAATCTCATTCGCCCTAAACCGTCTCTTAGCAGCAGCTCTACTCAACAATCTCCCAGCACCATGAGCAGTTGAACCAAAACTAATCTCCATAGCCTTAGGCTGACCCAACAATAGGTATGAAGCAGTACCCATGGAACCCGGAATTAAAACAGGCTGACCAATATCCCTATACCTAGCTGGAACATCCGGATGACCCCTTGGAAAAGCTCTAGTTGCACCCTTACGATGCACATAAACCCTTCGAATCTCACCATTCACCCTATGCTCCTCAAGCTTAGCAATATTATGTGCAACATCATAAACCAATCTTAATCCAAGAGACTCAGCTGAAGAACCGAAAATCCTTTCAAAGGCTTGGCGAGTCCAATGCATAATACACTGCCTATTAGCCCAAGCAAAGTTACATGCAGCAGACATAGCAGCAAAATAATCTTCAGCCTCCCTACTCTTAGCAGGAGCACAAGCCAACTCCCTATCAGGAATCCTTATACCATACTTATGAACAGCCCTCTCCATAACCCTAAGATAATCAGAACATACTTGATGGCCGAAACCTCTAGATCCAGTGTGAATCATAATTGTAACTTGACCCTCATGAGTAATTCCAAATCTCTTAGCAGCATTGGGATCATAAATCTTATCAACATATTGAATCTCTAGGAAGTGGTTACCACTACCCAAAGTTCCAAGCTGCCTTGACCCTCTAGCCTTAGCTCTACTTGAAACCTTGTCTGGATCAGCATACTTCAACCGACCGTTCTCCTCACAAAATTCAGCGTCACCCTCCCATCCATATCCATGCTCAATAGCCCAGTGAACACCATCAACTAAAACTTCATCCAACTGTGCTGGCGAAAGCCTTATCCTACCAGTTGAACCAACACCTGAAGGTATAAAGTTAAATAATGTATCTAGCAGTCTAGGCATAACCTTTACAACTTCATCTTTATTCAAGTCAGTTCGAATTAATCGTACACCACAATTAATATCATATCCAACTCCACCAGGACTAATAACACCCTCCTCCGCATCTAAGGCAGCCACACCACCAATAGGAAAACCGTAGCCTTGATGTCCATCAGGTAGCGTTATTGCAAATTTATAAATCCCCGGCAAACATGCAATATTAGCACACTGCTCCAAAGTTAAATCCATCTGCATCTTTTGAAGCAAATATTCATCTGCATAGACTATTCCAGGCACACGCATACAAGCCTTAGTTCCCTTAGGAATCTCCCACCTATATGCATCAATTTTCCTCAGAGAAATTCTAGACATAATTATCCCCAATTTAAGATGGAGCCTATAGCAAAAAGCTTTTTGGTAGTCCCATGATAAAGATAATTGAGATGCAAATAAAAATCGCACGCCGACTAACACCAGAAGAAATACTTGAAATGGAGAAACAAATAGAAAGCAGCATAGACTTCGACATAAGAAGAATAGAAATCAAGTCAAACGAAGACATAAAGAAGAAGTGGCCAATATACACAAAATGGGCAAGCCTACACTATGCATATAAAGCATATGAAGAAGAAGGTGAAAACTACTACATCTACGAAGAAAACTTCACCCTACCATTAAAGGAACTCCTAAAAATATTAACTGAAAAGAAAATCCAATTAATAAATGAAATAGCAAAAGGAGTGGAATCAATAAGCGACCTAGCGAGAAAAGTAAAGAGAGACGTAACAAATGTATACCGCGACCTAAAAGTACTCGAAAAACTAAAGATAATAAAACTGGAAAAAGTAGGTAAAAACGTCATACCAAAAATAGTTGCAGAAAAAATCACCATAGAATTAATTTAAATGTCAAGAACAAATCTAACAACACATCTATCAGCATACTCCCTAATCTCCATCAAAGAATAAGTAACAGCCTTAACCTCAGTCTTCCTAGGATGAACATCTGGATTAAACCTCTCACCCCAAGCATCAGCCATAAGCAGATAACCCTTCCCATCAACCCTCCTAATCTCCTTAACCTTAAACTTAGAAAAAACAATCAACTCAACATCAAATATAAATAAAAGCTCCTCAAGCCAAGAATAAAGCAAAGCCTGAAGATCCTCACCCTCAACAACAATATACTTCCTAACAACAGGTTTAACAGCGGAAATATCAGTCATAACCTCAAACATAGCCTTAGCAGCATTCTCAAACGCCTCCCTCAAATCTGAACCATAAGCCTCAACAAGCACATCAGCAGTGTGATCGAGAAAAACAAAGCCATTACCAACCATACAACAACACCAGTAATAATTATATACAAGCTACTTAAATTACTCTTAACACCTAAGGTAATTATATAAACAATTAAAAGCTAAAAAATAATGGGCCGGGGTGGCCGAGCGGACTAAATGAGTAAAACTCAGGTAAAGGCGCAGGCCTTGAGAAAGTTCAAGGCAGCCTGTGCCCCTTACGGGGCGCGTGGGTTCGAATCCCACCCCCGGCGCCA
>JANZKD010000062.1 GCA_025061245.1 Candidatus Culexmicrobium profundum | reverse complement strand
CTATGTTAGGAAGATGCGGTGGACTCCTATTGACATGACAATTTACACTTATGATATTGTTCCTGGCGAGGGTATAGTCTTTGGGCCTCCTTTAAGTGAATTATTAAAGAGTGCTAGTGGAGGTTTATGAGTCCTTTTTCTCCTAAATTAAAGATTGCTGCAGTAGCTGATGTGCATTCACCTAAGTATCTTTCTCAATTTATTGATGCTCTTTCACTTCTACCCAATGACATTGATCTTTTCCTTTTTGCTGGAGACATGATTTTGAGGGGTAGGGTTGAGGAATTTAGTAGGGTTGTTGAGGCTGTTAGGGAGATTTATAGGGGTCCTATTGTTGCCTGTTTTGGTAATGAGGAGTATGATGAGGTTATACCTAGACTTGAGAGGGATTATGGTGATGAGGTGATATGGCTTAATGATTCTTCAATTAATTTAACCGTTTCTGGTTTTAAGTTATATGTTGTTGGGAGTCGTGGTAGTTTAGATAGGCCTACTAGGTGGCAGTTGAAGAATGTTAGTAATATACATGAGATATATGAGAAGAGGGTTTCTCTGATTGATCGATTACTTGCTGAGGCTGGTAATTTTGATTTCTCAATACTTCTTCTCCATTATTCCCCGACTTATAAGACACTTGTTGGGGAGATTAGGTATATTTGGCCTGAGATGGGTTGTAGGAGGCTTGAGAGGATAATAGTTTCTAGGAGGCCTACCGTGGTTGTTCATGGTCATGCACATAAATCTCAAGTGAGTAGAGTTAATTTTGATTCCACTGTGGTGTTTAATGTGTCTCTACCTGCCTTGGGGAGAATTACTGTTTTTGAATTGCCATTTAAGGTTGAGAGGCAGATGGATTTGATGAGCTTCTTTAAGAGGAATTCTTGATGGTTTTTCACTAAAATTTTATGTAGGCTTAATCTACTTTATTTGGGGCTTTGAGTTGTTGAGGATAAATGGTTCTGTTGTGGTTAGGAGTATTGTGAATTTCATTAGAAGTTTTATTCATCCTCCAATTGAGGGTGTGGTTTTAGGGTTAAGTGGAGGTATTGATTCTACTGTAACTTTTTATCTATGTGTTAGGGCTCTTAAGTCTCATCGGATTTTAGCTTTAATTATGCCTGATAGTGAGGTTACCCCTAGTGAGGATACTGATGATGCTATAGCGATTGCTGAGAACTTTAATGTCAAGTACCATGTAATTGATATTAATCCAATTGTAAAGGTTTTTTCGAGGAGGCTTCCAAACTTTAGTTTTGAAGCTAATGTACCCTGTGGAAATTTGAGGGCTAGGATTAGGATGTGTATCCTTTATTATTATGCAAACTTGGAAAATAGACTTGTGGTTGGAACTGGTGATAAGAGTGAGCTTCTAATTGGATATTTTACTAAGTATGGTGATGGCGGTGTTGATATTTTGCCTTTAGGTGATTTATATAAGACTCAAGTGAGAATGCTTGGTAGGTATCTTAATGTTCCAGATAATATTTTACGTAAGCCTAGTAGTCCAAGGTTGTGGAAGGATCATTTGGCTGAGGAGGAGTTAGGTGTAACTTATGATGTTTTGGATCCTATATTGCATTTATTAGTGGATGAGAAGTTGAGTGAAGTTGAGATTTCGGAAAAATTGAAGGTTTCATTAAATTTGGTGTTGAGAGTTAAGTCTATGGTGGAGCGTTCTCAGCATAAACGAAAATTACCTCCAATTGCATATTTACCTCAAGAGGCATTTGCATATTAATAGTGAATTTTTTATGTCACTGTTAGTATAAACAAAATTTGTTAGTGAGGGGTGATGTGTTGACAAAATACATTTTCATTACTGGTGGAGTTTTATCAAGTGTGGGGAAAGGGAACTTGTAGGTTCCCCCCTAGAGGTGTTGTTGCAGCTTCGATTGGCAAAATGCTACAGGTTAGAGGATATGAGGTGACTGCAGTTAAGATTGATCCATATTTGAATGTTGATGCTGGAACTATGAATCCATATATGCATGGTGAAGTGTTTATAACTGAGGATGGTGGGGAGATAGATTTAGATTTGGGGCATTATGAGCGTTTCTTAAATATTAATTTGCCTAAAAACAACAATATCACTACTGGTCAGATTTATTTAACTGTCATTAAGCGGGAGCGTAGAGGTGATTATCTGGGGGCATGTGTTCAAGTTGTTCCTCACATTACTAATGAGATTAAAAGGCGAATACGCCTTGCAGGTAAGATTAGTAATGTTGATATTGTAATTGTTGAGGTTGGTGGAACTGTTGGTGATATTGAGAGTTTACCTTTTCTTGAGGCTATTAGGCAGATGAGGCTTGAGGAGGGTTTCTCTAATACACTCTTCGTACATGTAGCTTTGGTTCCAATATTAGATGTTACTGGAGAGCAGAAGACTAAGCCTTGCCAGCATAGTGTGAATGAATTGAGGAGAATCGGTATTCAGCCTGATATCATTGTTGCTAGATGTAGTGTTCCTCTAGAGCCTGCAGCTAAGCGTAAGATTGCATTGTATGGTAGCGTTCCTGAGAATGCTGTTTTCACTTCCTATACGGTTGATTGTGTTTATAAGGTTCCATTTATTTTGGATGGGCAGGGTATGGGTGATTATATTTGTGAACGTTTAGGTTTAAAGGCTGTTAAGCCTGATTGGAGTGAGTGGAGGAGGATAGTTGAGTCCTTTGTGAATACTGAGTATGAAGTTAAAATTGCCATGTGTGGCAAGTATGCTAAGCTTGCTGATGCATATATAAGTATTAATGAGGCTTTGAGACATGCTGGAGCTGCCATTAAAACTAAGGTTAATATTGACTGGATTGAAACTGAGATATTTGAAGAGTCGCCTGATGAATTAGAGTTGCTTCGTAATTATGATGGTATTCTTATTCCCCCTGGATTTGGACCTAGGGGGACTGAGGGAAAGATTTTGGCTATAAAGTTTGCTAGAGAAAATAAAATACCATTTTTGGGTATCTGCTTTGGTTTTCAAATGGCAGTTATAGAGTTTGCACGTCATGTGATTGGATTGGAGGATGCAAATAGCACTGAGAATGACCCTAACACTCCGAATCCAGTTATAGATTTACTGCCTGAGCAGAGAGGTGTTATTGAGAAGGGTGGAACTATGCGTCTTGGGGCTCATCCAATAGTTATTGAGCCTGGAACATTGGTATATGAATTGTATGGCAAAACTATAATTTATGAGCGGCATCGCCATAGATATGAGGTTAATCCCACATATTGGGATATACTTCAACGTTATGGACTTATATTCTCTGGTAGGAGCCCTGATGGTAGGCGAATAGAATTTATAGAGTTGAAGGGTCACCCCTTCTTCTTAGGTTCGCAGTCTCATCCTGAGTTTAAGTCTAGGCCTGGAAGACCTTCACCGCCTTACTTAGGCTTTGTTAAGGCGGCTTTAAACTATAAATTGTCGCGTAAAAGTAGTTAGAGTTTACAAAAGAATGACTTTGGTCTTTACCTCTTTAATATTGCTACTTTTAGCTAATTGTGGTTATATTTGATGATTTATTCTAGAATTAACCTAACTTCCTTAATGTCTGTTGTACAGACTTTTTTCACTCCTCTTATTCCAGGCTTGTATGTTGTTTTTACTAGTCCATATTTCTCTAGTATTCTCATTTGTGCACTTGCATTTGCTTTACTCTGATTAATGAATTCTGCTACTTGTCCTATGTCTGCTTCTCTTCCCCTTAAGAATTCAAGGATCTTTAACCTTGTGTCTGATGATAGGGCTGATGCTACATTTACAACTTCTTCACCTTTAACGATTAAAACTCCATTTTCTTCATATACTTCACCCTTTGGTGTAGACACGAAATCCACCTCCAAACTATTATTTCAATGTGTTTTTATGCATTAAAGTATTTAAATTTATTGTATATTTTGATTTTTCCGAATTTAGTTTCATTAGAAAAAATCTAGTTTTAACTTTTTTGATTTGGTAGCTTCTTATTTTTAAGGTTTTAAATATTTTTCTAATAAAGGTATGGTTTAGAGTTTTTAATTCAACCTTTTTTAGCTACAGTTTTATTAGATTATTCATTTATTATCGCCTTGATATATATGCTTCCTATAGCTGTGTTCAAGTTGCTTGAGGAGAATGATATTAAGCTTTTAAAGATACTTGAGAAGGGTATGTTTCATTTCGAATTTGTTCCAATTGATTATGTGGTTAGGAAAACTAGAGTTGAAGCTTCTCTTCTCTCTAGAAATCTAAGTAAGCTTTGTAGATTGGGTTTGGTTAGGAGGAGTTTTGGTGCTTATGAAGGTTATAGTTTAACTAGGTGGGGTTATGATTGTTTAGCATTAAGCTATCTTGTTTCCAATAATATTCTTGAGGCTATTGGTAAGCCTCTTGGTATTGGGAAGGAGGCTGATGTTTATGATGCCATTACTCCACTTGGGGAGAGAGTTGCAGTTAAATTTCATAGGTTGGGTAGAACTAGCTTTAAAAAGACAAGACGTGTGAGAACATACGTTGCTGATAGAGATAAAGTTTCATGGTTAATTCAGTCTAAAATGGCTGCTAAAAGAGAGTTTGAAGCTTTAAAGCTTCTTTACCCTAAGGGGGTTAGTGTGCCTAAGCCTAAAGCATGGAATAGGCATGTTATTGTCATGAGCTATATTGAGGGTGATCCATTGTATGTTTGTGATTTTCTACCTGATCCAATTGGATTTTTAAATGATGTTTTAGGTAATATTCAGAAAAGTTATAGGGATGTAGGTGTGGTTCATGGTGATTTATCCGAATATAATATTATTGTTACTCCTGAAATTAAGCCATTGATAATTGATTGGCCTCAATTTGTTTCCGCTATTCATCCAAGTGCTTTTTCGCTTTTGAAGCGTGATGTCTTTAATGTTTTACGCTTTTTTGAGCGTAGGTTTAGAGTTAAAGTTGATTTTAAAAGTGTGTTTGAGTATATTATAGGGGAATGAGGTCTTCTAGTGTTAAATTAGTGTAGTGTGGGGATTAACTGTTATGGCTCACAGTATAGTCTTTGGTGCAGATTTAATGCCTATGTTTTCTCCTCAAGCTTCAAGGCAGCCGAAGTATGCTGTTGTTATTTTTAAGGATGGAAAAATAATTAATCGATTGGAAGATGTGAGTAGGAGGAAGCTTGTTAAGCTTACTTGGAAATTTAAGCCTTCTATTTTGGCGATTGATAATGTTTTTGAACTTGCATCTAATGTTCGTAAGTTAATAAGATTTCTTTCTTTTTTACCCTCATCATTGAAGGTGGTTCAAGTTACTGGTTCACCTTCAAGTGGCTTTAAGTCTTTATCTGTTTTAGTGGAGGAGCATGGTCTTAGTGTTGGTGGTAAGCTTTCTCCAGTACAGGCGGCTGAGTTTTCAGCTAAATTGGCTATGATGAATGTTGGATATGTTGTGTATCCATCTAGAGGGGAGTCTAGGATCATCGTTTGTAGGAAGAGGCGGCCTGGCGAGGGTGGGATGAGTGAGGATAGGTTTAAGCGTAAGATTAGGCTTTGTGTCATGAGGATTTCAAGGGAGATTAAGAGTTTATTGGATGAGCATGGCTTTGATTATGACATGTTTTATAGGGAGAGTAGGAGTGGTTTTGATAGTTGTTTCTTTATAGTTTATGCTCCTCCAGATGTTGTTAAGGGTGTTGTTAAATCAGAGGATTATGGTGATGTCAGAGTTATGGTTAGGAAGGAGTACGGTTCTAAATTACTTTTTCATCCCTTGGGTAAGGATTTGCCTACGGATCCAATGGTTAAGAATTATTTGATTGTTGGTGTTGATCCTGGCATGGTCACTGGTGTGGCTGTTTTAAACTTGTTTGGTCAGTTATTATTGTTAACGAGTAAGCGTCATTTAAGTAGGAGTGCTTTAATTAATCTGCTTATTGATTATGGTCAACCTATTCTCATAGCGTCTGATGTTAATCCTCCTCCGACATTTGTACAGAAACTTGCCTCTATGTTGAATGCTAGTTTATTTGTCCCTTCTCAGAATCTCACTTCAGCTGAAAAGCAATCTATTATAAAGAATTACTTGGATGATTTTAAACCGCAATTGCGTTCTACTATGGATTCTCATATGAAGGATGCTCTTTCCGCAGCAGTTAAGGCTTATATGAGTTTTAAGAATAAATTTGAGCAGGCTGAGGCTCATGCCCGTGAACTTAATGTTCTTGTACCTGTAAAGCAGTTGAGAGCTCTAATCGTTAAGGGTTATAATATTAGAGATGCCATTGAAAAATTGAAAATTAAATATAAATCTAGGAAGACTGATGAAAAATTGTTGGTGGAGAAGAGGGTTAAGCCTAAGCCTCCTGTTAGTAGTGAAGAGGTAGAGTTGTTGAAAAAGAAATTGAAGGCTGAGAAGGAGAGAGTTCAAGTTTTATTGTCTCAAAAAGAACAGTTGATGGGCGAGATAGAGAGGCTTAATCGTAGAATTAGAGAGTTGGAGGAGACTATTCAGTCTTTACGTAGTGAAATTTCATTGGAACTTAGACGTCAAAGAGAGATTGCTTCTCTTGAGCTTAGAGTTAATCAGTTGACTAAGATTGTTAACTCATTGAATGTTGAGCGTGAGAAGTTAATGGATAGAATTAATAAGTGGAGGAAGTTTTTCATTAAGATTTTAGGTGGATCTTTTATTGCTCTTAAGCCAGTTAAGAATTTAACTAAGGATGATGTGTTTAGGAGTATTCGCTTATATAACATTGGTAGGGATGATGCTGTCTATGTTTATGATTTAAGTGTTGCTGATGATGAGGCTATTAGGGAGCTGGCTAGAGTTAAGGTTAAATGTGTTATTGGTGATTATACTCCTCCAAATCATATTTTAGAGTTGTTTAAGGAGTATGTGATTCCATTTATACTTGCAGGTGATGTTGAATTAACTTGGATTGACGAGTTTCCTATTGCAAGAAGGGACCTTGTTAATGTCTTGTCTGAGAGAATTAAGAGTGAATTGATTCGAAAATCTGAGGAAAGAGAACTAAGTAGGTTGAAGGCTCTCTTTGATGAGTATCGTAGAGAGCGTATTGGAGACTTAAAAGATTTCAACTTTTCGTTTTAGGATTAAGTCTGTTATTCTAGTTATATTGTTTAGTTCTTCATTTACTATGCCTTCTATGTCTCCTCTTATTGTAGCTATCTTATATTCGGGTTCTAGTATTGTTTGAATATCTATGTACATTGGGTCGTTGATGGGCCATCCGATTCGACCTAAAATTTTGACGTATACTTCTCTTACTCCTTTTACTTCATTGTATATTCTTTCTGCGACTATTTTTGCAAGTACATTGTATATTTTACCTACATGGCTAACTGGGTTTTTGCCTGCTGTTGCTTCCATTGACATTGGTCTGCATGGAGTTATTAGTCCATTTACTCTGTTTCCTCTTCCTGTGTTTCCATCATCTCCGCTTTCTGCTGATGTACCTGTAACAGTGATGTATACTACGCCTTTTTCAATTTTGTCGGCTGCATTCACTTTGACTTTCACTGGATAATCTGTTATTTTAGCTGCTAAGTCTTCTATTCTTCTCTTTACTTCTTCCTTTACACTTATATAGTGGTCTTTGTCTGGGATTAGGTGACTTATCATTGCAGCTGCAATTGTAAGTTCTATTTCATTTTTTCTTCTTAATCCCATAACTTTGATGTCTTCTCCTACTTCTGGCAGTTCGCTTTTTACTTTTTTGGAGTTTAGATATTTTTCAGTTTCTAAGACTAGTTTTTCAGTTTGTGATAGGGGTGCGAAGCTTACTCCGAAGGATGTGTCGTTGGCGAGTGGCGTTTTTCTTCCTAGTTCGAAGACTTTTACTAGGTCTGTTGATCCAGGTCTTATCTTATAGTCTACTATGACGTGTTTAACTGGGTCGAGAAATCTGAAGTTTTCCTTGATGAATTGTCTTACTGCATTTATTGTTATGCATCCGACTGGTATTCTTATGATTTCTCTGTCTTTTATTACTTGACTTGTAGCTCTTCCTGCAATAATTATGTATATGGGTTCCTCTACATATCCTCCTCCAAATGTTGGATTTGCTCTTCCACCTACTACTAATCCTTTATCAACATTGTGATGTAGAATTGTGCCGAATTCCTTTAGATAATAATTGCATAAGGCTAGACTTACACTTTCAGCAGAGGCATCAGCAATATAATCGGGGTGGCCAATTCCCTTTCTTTCCACAATCTCTGTATTTAGTTCTTCAATGGTTTTATGGTTGAGTTGTTCAATATTCATATCTCGTTTTTCATCCATCTCACACACACCTACTATTTCTGAAGGTTTAACTTAATACTGTTTCCATTTAAGATTTATTATTAACAAGCACACAATGTATTCTGGTTATAATATCTTTTCTGAAAAAATTATTCCAATAGGAATATTATGTTGTAAAGTATTTAAATTTCAGTTTTCATGTTATATTTGAGGCGTTATGTATGTTACTTGCAACAATTAACACTTGGAATGAATGTGAAAAAATATTGGAGCAATTGAAGCCTGAAGCTATATGGTATATAATTGATTTTTACAATAGAATGGTTACTATTAGATTTACTGATGGCTTAGTTATCTATGAATTTTCATCTCTCACTGATGATTATCCACCATGTGACATCTATGATTATAGACCTGCAGTTTTCACTGAGGATGATAGCTTAGTTGAAGTTGAAGGTGTTCTGTTCGGTGAAAAGATAAAGTACTTGGTGGGTTGTCAGAAACTTAATGGTGTGGACTTATGGTGTGTCTATAGTAATTATGAAGAGGTTGTTCGACCAGTGGTAATTGAGAGGTTAAAGCTTCATGCCATACCAATAGAGGGTTTGATATCTGAAATTTCAGAGTCTGTATGGTAGTATCCCCTACTTAGATAATTTCAACTAATTTAATTTATTTTAATTAAATTGTTTAACTTATATGACGGGTGTTTCGATTTTTATGTATAGTACATTGTTTCCTCTGATGAAAATTTTACCATATCTTGCTATTGGATCTCCATTATTTGTTTCTTCTGCATCTGCTAAGATTAGATTCATACAGTTATCACATCTTTCAAGAATTCCTATGTATTCCTGTCCGCTTTTCAGTTTGACTAAGACTTTGCTGTTTATGGCACGGTTAAGAAGTTTTAAAGGTTCACTTCGCAAATTCGCCCCTCACAATCCTTGTTTATCGTCCTTTAACTTAACTAG
>JANZKD010000061.1 GCA_025061245.1 Candidatus Culexmicrobium profundum | reverse complement strand
AATCACCATAGCTTCATAGTAGCTATGTTGTGTGAGTGTTGTATGAGTTGATCTTACAATTGGAGTTCAGATTGCTTGGTTATTTTATGTTGGATTGCTTATTTATTTGGGTTGTCCCCTATTTCTCCACAAAATGTTGGAGTAAAATTAATTTTAAACCATCAAAACTATGAGATCATCATCAATAGTTTAATGAGGAGTGAACTATCACTAGTTTCTTATTTTGCTATTACATGGAAGAAAATCTGAGTTGCTATTTATTGGGATAATAAGTGCTTATTTCTCTCTACCAGCTAGATAATTCAGCTATGTAAAGATGTCTTGATGAAGAATGTAAGTCATAAATTATGTTAATGGATGAGAGTTACTCTCTCCCCTTCATTACACTTTCATATACTTCTTGAATTTTTCCTGTAAAGAATGCATTATGCTTTGCCACTTATTGGCTGGGATTATGCTGAAAGGAATATGCCGTCTACGGGGATTAGGGTCCCATGAACGTAGCTTGAAAGGTCGCTTGCTAGAACAAGTGCCATTCGTGCAACTTCGTCTTGTGTGCCCATTCTGCTAAGTTGTGTACGCATGGGGTATTCTATGCCTTCCTTGACAACGTTTAATTTGAACTTCAAAACCTCTTTAGCTACGCTTTTTGTTCTAGGGTTCATATTCCACCGGGCACTAGAGCGTTTATTACGTGTTTCTTCTTGTTTTAGTTTTCATCTACTTCAGGGATTGTGCTCAGTAACGGAATCATTACGAGTGCTCCGAGTAAAACTGGTAAAATGAGAACTTGTACCATTAATCCCAACTGCCACATAATTCCCCCTACAATACCCGACATTATCATTGAACTAGTGAGAAGTCCTTCTATGGCATACCATTTGCCTCTCTCCTCAGCTGATACTGATTCCCAAAACATAGTGATAAATGGGATAAAACTAGTCACCTGAAAACCTGAAAAGATTCCGCTTAGAATTAGATACTCGGGCTTTGGGGCTAAAATTAATATTATTACACCTATATAGGTGATTGGACTCAGTATGTAATAGGCTTTCTTTCGACCTAATTTGTCCGTTAGTTTTCCCGCAAGAATAGGTGCGATCATGGATACTATTGTGTATGCGGTGCTTCTCAGCCCTAAAATGTAAGGCGTAGCTCCCTTCTCTTCTACCATCCAAATAGGTATAAAAGGCATACTTACACCCATACTAAAAAATGAAATATATCTTAGCATTACCCACTTTTTTGCCGACTTATTTCTTACGATTAACTCTTTTAATGACCTTATAAACTCATATATACTTAATTTTTTCATCTTCTCTGTAAAGGGTTCTCGGCTTGGATATCTAAAAGCTACTAGGAAGAAAACGAATAGAATTAGAATCAGCTGAACATAGTAGAGTGGCCGAATACCTTGAGCCTTTATTCCTCCAAAGATCGTTACCATCCAAGCCGCAAATAATGGTGCTGATAGGTTCAGTATCCCCCAAAATGAACGTGAAAAGCCCATCACCAAACCTCTTTGCTTAAATGGAGTATACGTAACGATTATTATGTCCGTAATAGGCATGATTCTAATAATGTTCATTAGCATGAAGGCGGGTATCAGTACCCACCATTTGAAGGCTGAAGCAAATAAAGCTGCAGATGTAATGCTGCAAATCACCCCTAAAAGAACTACCCTTTTATAGCCTTTTTGTTCAATTAACCAGCCTACAATGAGTGAAGCCAACGAACTAGTTGCATAACTAAGACCGTTTAGTAGACCTACTTCAAATGAGTTCGCACCCAAACTTCTAGCATAAAGTTGATTATATTGTCCGGTGAGTTGCTGCTGACTCCAGTTCAGTAGGCCTGTACTAACAATTATGGTTTTGATTCTTCTGTTTAGTCTTTTTGGAAATTCAGTAAGGTTTTTTACTGCCGATTTAATCACTGAACTCATCTCCGCGTTGATGTTCTGCACAACAGAATATACAGTAGATTTAAAAATTTTTCTTGAGGGTGAAGTTCTTGTCAAGGAAGGAGCAAAAGTTTCTTTTGATACATTATAGACGCCATTGAATTTTATAGGCTTCTCTCAATTTTACGAGAATTTTTATACTCTTTTCTAGATTTGTTATAATGGTGATGATTTTATGGGTCATACATTTGCTATTGTGAGGCTTATTAATCCTAATGACCTTTCTAAGTTTTTGGAGTTAAAATTGCTTGTTGACACTGGTTCTACCTACACTTGGATTAGGCGTGGTAGATTGGAGAAGCTTGATGTTAAGCCTATGACTAAATGGAAGTTTAAGACTATTGAGGGTAGGATTATTGAGCGTGATATTGGTGAAGTTGTTATTGAGTGTCTTGGTGAGAGGGCTACGAGGATAGTTGTTTTTGCTGAGGAGGGTGATAGTGAGGTTTTAGGTGTTGATGCTTTGGAGGGGCTTAGACTTGAGGTTGACCCTGTAACTAGACAATTGAGGAAGATTGAAGCATTGTTAGCATTATGATTTCTATTTCTTTAATTATTTTCTCTGGTCTTTTAGTGTTGTTTTATGCTTGCTGTTAAATGTATTTTAATTGTTTCTGTATGTTTAGTATTAGTTTTGCTATTGGACTTTTACTACACTAATCCCATAGCTGGTTTTGGGGTTTCTATTAGATGTCTACTGTACATGTTTAGCGGTTAATGGATATTTAGCTGGGAGGGGTTACTGATTTAATTTTCCTTTTTCTGTAAACCAGCCTTCACTTCTCATCGCCTTCATTGTAGCTCTGTTACTGGGACCATCTCCCCTAGCTACGAAAACTCCAACATTCTCACCAACCACCTCCGATATCTCCGCAACATCTCTATGTGTAAATCCTGGACAGAGAAGAATTGAGTGAACACCCTCCTCTTTGACAATCTTTTTACATACTTCAACTGCCTGCTCTTGATCTTTGACCACCACTACAAAGAGCTTATAATACTTGGGTGTCTCAATAACACATCTATGCTTCTCCGCATCTGCATCAGGGGCATGGGCGAGAAAAAGCACTTTAAATACCATACTTATCACCTCCTCTTACTATTTTATGAAAGAGCTTGAATATTTCCTTAACTGATCGACCGGGATTTTCCTCTAACAATCCAACAATTACTAGCTGTCTTAGAAAGGGTGGAGATACGGGGCCTTGGTGAGGGTGCTGGAAATCGCCTTAAATAAAGATTTAACCTTCTATGATTCAGCATACATACACGCAGCAGAGATTCATGGACTTAAGCTTGTTTCGGAGGATAAGACTATATTATCAAGCTATCCGAAAGCTATATCTGTAAGTGTTCTGCTGAGGAGCTTAGCGTAAGAATTAGCTTTAATTAGATTTCATTTCATGTAGGCTTAGCTAAATGTAGTTTATCATAAGTAAAATATATTCATCAAACCATTGCACTATCATGAGCTATATATCCATGGAAATCCTTTACTCGAATATTACTAACTTTTACTACACTCATTTTACACCTTACTAAAAGCGGGAATAACATTACTTGAAATTTGTTAATTAATGTATAGTTGTATAATTTTGAGATTATATCTTGAAGTATTTGCATTTGTCTTTTAGTATTTCTTTTATTCTTTTGTCTGTTGTTAATGCTATTCCCTTTGTTTGGTTGGTTAGTGCAATTAGGTATGCGTCTGCTAGTGAGATTTTTGTTTTGTGTTTTAGTTTTGTTTTTGCTGCTTGTCTTGTTAGTTCTCCTTTGGCTGAGATTTGTTTTATTGGGGAGTTTCTTATTGATATGTATCTTATGTTTGTTGTTTCTTCTCCTATTTTTTCAGCTGTTTTGTAGTAGAATTCTGCTAGGTTTACTTCACAGATGTAGCCTTCAGCTTCTCCCCTTAATATTTCGTTGAAGTATTTTTTGACTCTTTCATCTCCAGCGAAGTATAGTGCTAATGCTCCGGCATCTATGATGTATTTAGGTTTCATTTTTTATTTCCCTCATTCTTTCCTCACTTATTTCTATTGCAACTTCCTTCATTACTTCACCATCTGCTCCGAAGAGCTTTTCCAGTGGGATTACTGGTATAATTTTAATTTCTCCGTCTTCTACTCGTATTAATACTTTGTCTTCAATTCCAAATTTTCTTCTGATTTCTACTGGTATGGCTATTTGACCTTTTCTACTTACCTTCACGATGTACTCTTTACTTGTACTCAAATTATTCACCATTATCTTGAATGTAAAACTTTTATAAAAAGTTTTACTTTGAGTATGATGTAAATTTTATTTCTTAGAGTAAACTTTTTAATGGATATTTCTTAACAATTGAAGCTATCTCCACCGTACTGTATGAATATGAGAGTCCTATTATTACATAAGTGGGAGAATGTCCTCATGGAATCTTCATTCATAGAAATAACGTTAGAGGAATTTCATAATTCTAGGAGGAAGCTTTCCTGGAAGGTTGTATCATGGATATATTGTTAGACACAACATATTTTTCCAGCCATAGGTTTTCCATTAGAAACATACCTGGAAGAGCTGTCATCACTTTAATTGAAAAGGGGGTATAAAGTTTTGATAAGCGAGGTGTCAATTTTTAAGCTTTCAGTGAAGGGAGCTAGATATGTTGTGGATGGAAGACTTTCTTCAGAGAGGATATGTAAGGGTATAAAGGTAATTTACAGTCTTTCCCTGAGGCTCTTCCTATGTATCCAGAAAAGTAGTTGCTCATGTTTATTTATCTCTTATTACAAGTTTAACCTTCCTAGTTCATCGTTTATATGCTGTTGGGTGTCTTCATATCCGGATAGTTTCGAGGAGGTTTGCTATTATGTGGTTGACTAATAATTTTCACTG
The DNA here is from genome assembly GCA_025061245.1 of Candidatus Culexmicrobium profundum. Classification (GTDB taxonomy): domain Archaea; phylum Thermoproteota; class Methanomethylicia; order Culexarchaeales; family Culexmicrobiaceae; genus Culexmicrobium_A; species Culexmicrobium_A profundum. Next base: position 4,367 of record JANZKD010000061.1, on the reverse strand, counting down.
AACCTATCTTGTCAGCAAATTGACAAGTTTAAATGGTAAACTTATCAGTCTTATTAAAATTGTTTGAATATTTCTTTATGCTTTCATGTAGGAGTTGTATTGTTGTTGTGGATGTATAGTGTTTTCTATGGGCGGTGGGATTGGTGAATTTTAAATAGTTTTTGGATAGATCTTTGATGGTGGTTTTGTGGATGTAAAGGTTAAGTTTACTAAGGATGGAATTTTTATTTAGATTTAATCCGAAGTCTTCACTGTAGCTTTTAACTTCTTTAAGCTTGTTTTCAACTTCCTCTATCTGCGACTTTCATTCACTTCATTTTACTCTAAGCTTTAAATAAATATACGTTTAATTACATGTCAAATTGATGATTTCTGATGCAATAAGTATTGGAGTTGGCTTCATTTACATATAAATGAATCATTATCTTTTATCATTGATGTTTAGTTAACCTGTCTTATTTTCCTTAAGTGTTGAATATTGTCATGATCCAGAGGCCGTAGCAGAATAGTATTGTTGATGTTTGAAGCTGATTTTTATGTATGATTCGTCTATATAGTTCGTGCATTAGGCTTTTATTTGCACCATGTCAGTTCATGTTGGTGATTATATGAGGGGGAAATATCTGGTTTTTGCTTCAGTGGCAGTGGTGTTGGTGTGTCTAGTTTTATTTACATCGTCCTACGGTGTGGCCTCGATATCTGTAAGTGAGGGTGAACAATTAAGGGATAAACTTGAAGTTAAAATCTTCAGGGGAACTATTGTTTCAGTGACGAATACAAGTGTTGTTGTAGAGGGGAATGAGTTTAGCGGTGAGCTTATTGCTAGGGGAATGTGGATAGGTGTTAATGAGTCATTTATTGGACGTGGGTCATGGATTAAAGTTATGGGTAAAGTTGAAACAAAAGATTCATTAATAGCCATGGTTTCTGTTGAGAAGAATGAGAGAACCTTTAATATACTATTAGGCTTAGAGCAAGACGGCTTAACTATTCTTAGACCTAGACTATTCAAAGTATTTCACACTAAGAATTACTTTGCAATATATGGAGAAATAATTTCGAAGGGTACTAATTACATGGTGATTAAGAATCATGACCGTAAAGTTATGGCGGTCATAAATCCTGATAGTACCTGGTACAAGGCTGGACAAGGCGTTGTAACATGGAGTGAAGTTAGCGGTGAATTTAAACCTGGAGATGTGATAAGGGTGTTCTATCATAACATTCTGGTTTTAAGGAAGAACTTCAGGGATAGCTTCGGTATAAATGCGATACTGTGGGGTTATAGTGGAGCAATTATAGACTTAACTTCAGGTACTTCTTTAGTTAGATATCTAGGTGAATAGCTCATCAATACGTTAGAGAACACTAAAATCCATAATTTTTCTTTTATATAGAGTTCAAGGGAGATGTTTTCTTCAGCTGTGGCTGATGCTAATAGAGGAGATTCTGATTGGACATGTTTTAAATGTCAGCAAGCTACAGAATTTGTAGTTAAGGCTTTACTTTGAGGTTTAGGTTTACCTTCATATGCTCATAGTGTTTCAAGGCTTTTAATTGTGGTTAAGGAGAATCTGCCTGAGAATGTTGGCATTAATGGTAAGCTAGTTATGGATATTAGGAAGTAATTTGAATTATTAGTCTTATATATATTAGTTAAGGTTATAAGGTTAATTGGTGTTTATGTTGAGGTGTAATTTGGTTAATGATTTCCCATTAATTGAAGAAGTCATATACTTAAATACTGCTAGTATAGGTTTAGTTCCCATACCAGTTCTTGAATCTGTTAAGGAATTTATTGAAAAAACTTCCATTAGAGGCACTGTCTATCTTAGTGAGGAGGTTGAGGAAAACATTTTTGAGGATCTTAGAGTCAATTCTGCCAATTTACTTGGATGTAGTGTTGATGAAGTAGCGATATTTAACAGTGTGACTGAAGCCCTAAACAGTATAGCGTGGGCTTTGAGGGGTGGGGGGAAGATTGTTTCAACTAATATCGAGTTTCCAACTGTTGTTTATCCTTGGATGAGAATATCTAAAAACAAGGACTGGAAGGTAGTATTAATTGATTCTAAGGATTATCTTATTGATGAGGATGAATTGCTCATGGCAATTGATGAAGATACTTTATCAGTTGTAATTAGTCATGTTGAATTCTTAACTGGTCAGAGATTTAATCTTAAGGCATTAGCTGAAAAAGCTCATGAGGTTGGTGCTATATTAATAGTTGATGGTATTCAGGCTACAGGCTGTATACCTGTTGATGTTAAGAGGGATGATGTAGACATATATATTACTGGTTCTTATAAATGGCTTATAGGTCCCTTTGGCGCTGCAGTAGCTTATATTAGGCATGATCTATGTAGAGAATTAGAGCCAGGTCTCGTTGGCTGGAGATCCGTCAAGAACATGTGGTCACTGAATATTCGTGAATCTATGGACTATGTTGATTCTGCTAGGAAGTTTGAGTATAGTTCTAGTGCTTATGAAGCCAAAGTAGCCATGTCTAAATCCATAGAATATCTAACCAGAATAGGCATCGACAACATATATAGTTACAACATGAAGTTAACCAAATACTTCATGGAAGAACTCGTAAACATTGAGAATATTGAAGTTGTTACACCAGTAAACGTTAAGGAGAGAGGTTCAATAGTAACAGTAAAGGTTAAGGGCTTAAATCCAACAACCATTAAACGCGGGTTGAATAGCAAGGAATTAAAGAATGGAGGTAGAGACATCGAGTTTAGTATTAGAAGAGGGCTTGCTAGATTCTCACCGCACTTCTATAATGATAAAGAAGATGTTGACGAAGTAATAGAGAGATTAAGAAAATTATTTTCAAGATATGGAACCTAGATTTAATTATAGGTGAATATGGAGCTGAAGCTTAGCTATTGAGTGCATTGTTATGAAAAATATAAGCCTCAAAGTTTTCATGTTCTTGTTATTGAATAAATGTTACATTTAATCCTAGTTTTTTGGCTGTTTGAGCTTGTTTTCGGTCGCTTGTTAATAGCTTTGTTTTTTCTTTTTTTGCTTGTGCTATGTATAGTGTGTCGTATATGGTTGTTTGGTGTTTTAATGCTATTTTGAATGCTTCTTCTAAGTATTTTTTCTTGGGGTTTTATTGTTATTACCTCTTTTGTTAGTGTTTTTAGTAGTTTGAATTTTTCTTCAGCTACTTCCTTACTTATTGCTTTGTATATTACTGTAATTTTCCATATGGCATTGGCTACTTCCTTTATGGTGTGGTTTAGTGTTGATATTTCTTCCCTTAATAGATATTCTTCAACTTCCATCCAGTTTGGCTCTTTTAGTATGTATTTGGCTAGAGTTGAGCTGTCAATGACGGTCACGGTCTTCCCTCACTATTTTTACTGCTGTTCCAGCTGGGATGGTTGGATGTTTTTCTAGAATTTTGTGGGCTTCCTTTAAGTTCTTCATTTTCTTATACATCTTAACTCTTTTTTCGAGGAATTCTATTATTTTCTCCTTTAAGTTCATTATGCCCTTTAATTCCTCAATTTCTCTTTTGAGTCTTCTGAGTATTCGTATACTTAAAACTTCACTCAATTGTATACGTCTGCATTGAATTTTATTTTGGTGAATTTATGTTTTTCGTATACATTGAAGTTAGTGTTAAGGTTTATTTGGGGTTAAAATGCGAAAATGTATTGAATTAATCTTTTATTAAAGAGAACTTTGCTGTAGATTAGGATTATTTTAAGTGTCTATGAAGTTTGACATGCTTTTTATTAGCTTTCATTTTAAGATTTAGTTTGATTTCATGGAATTTTATTTTTCATTAGTAGTGCTTCTGTTGGTTTTAATTTTTTATGTATGGGGTCTGGTGTTAGGCTTAATTGTTCCATTGTAACTGATCCTAGTAGGTATATGTTTTCTTCTCCAAATATTACTGGTGTTGCTGTGGCTTTGTATCCTTGAATTTCAATTCCAATTTCACCTAGAGGTTTAATTGAAACTCTATTGTCTGCTAATCTTACTGTAATTTTCCTGGTGGGTTTTACATTTAGTTTTCTGAGTAGTTTGGAGGGTATGACTGTATAGGTTGCATCTGTATCGACTATTAGATTTACTTCAACTTTATTTTGAGGGTTGAATGGATTCCAAATTTTAGCTTTAACCTTGAAAACATCCATTATATGTGCACCGTTAATAATAGTGTGTCTAGAGATAAAAATCCTACTTGCATTTATTTTGTAATGATGGCTTGAGGGAAATATGTGTTAGTTTAGTTTGTGAAGTCTTCACTTGGATAGGATTTATATTGTGTTTTTGGGTTGGTTTATTGAGGGGAATCTATTTGGATTATATTCGTGTTAAGGGTGTTATTGCTAATCCAT
>JANZKD010000060.1 GCA_025061245.1 Candidatus Culexmicrobium profundum | reverse complement strand
ATATGGGTTCATAGATGGATGTGGGGGCATGGTATTAGTGCAATTAAATTTAAGACTCTAATGACTAAGTTAGCTGAAGCACTAGAACAGAAGGGATACATAAAAGATGCTGAAAAAGTGAAAGTCCTCCTATACACAATGCTTCACTCAGTTCCAATTAAATCAATTGAAAGATTGCAGGGATCTGAAAGAATGATTATGTATGACTTCACAGTTGATGGTACTGAAACTTATCTAGCTGGTCTAACTGGATTCATGATAATACATAACACAGGATTTTCCTTTTCAAAGCTTAGACCTAAGGGTGATGTTGTTAGGACTACTAGTGGAGTTGCTTCTGGACCAGTTAGCTTTATGCGTATATTTGATGTTGCAACTGATGTTATAAAGCAGGGTGGTTGTATTGCTGTTGACAGTCTTGTTTTGACAAATAAGGGTATATTGCCATTGGCTGAGCTTCTTGATTGTCCTTCTCATTCGGAGAATCCAACTAATTATTTGGTTTTTGATGGTGACCAATTTGTTCATGCCTTTTTAGCTGCAGATAATGGCATGGCTGATGTTTTAAAGATTAAGACTGATTTAGGTTTAGAACTTGATGTTACATATAATCATAAAGTTGCAATAGTATCTGAGAACGGTGAAATAGTATGGAAAGAGGCTAAAGACATAAAGGTTGGGAATTGGCTAGTTGTTGTGTTAGGTGGACATCCAGATCTACCAAATCCATCTCTTCCAAGAATTAAGCATCAACATTTTAATGCTAATAGAATAACGATTCCAAGGACGATGACTCCGGAGTTGGCAGAAATTTTAGGGTTGTATATGGCTGATGGTTGCACAAGTACTAATGGACGAATAATATTCACCGTTTCAAGTGAAGACGAAGAGCTTGAAAGAATAATTGAGAATTTAATGCTTAAAGTTTTCAATTTGAAAGTTGGATATAAGAGAAAGGAAAATGGGTATGTTGACTTAGTCTTCTACTCTAGAGATCTTCAAAGATTTTTTGAATCTATGAATTGGATTAAAAAGAGTTCTCTTGAAGCCTTTATTCCAAGAGAAATATTTATTTCATCCAAGGAAGTTGCATATGGTTTTCTAAGAGGATTATTTGAAGGTGATGGCGATATTCATGAAAATGGATATCCTAGACTTCAAGTTTCTTCTGAAAGATTGGTCAAGGAAGTCCAACAATTACTATTAAGCTTAGGGATAGTTTCATCTATAAGAAGATATGAAAGTGGAGATAATAGGTTTGGGACTTCCCCCAAATACTATCTAACCATAGTTCCAGAGAGAAGCATCAAAAGATTCATTGAACATATTGGATTTCTAAGTGAGAAGAAAAATAGAAAGCTAATGAAACGTTTTCATGAAAAGAAGTTTGAATACGTAGATATTATCCCAAATGTCGAGAAAATACTTAGGTCTCATTATAAGTTCGTGGGAAGAGGTTGCGGAAAGAATAGATCTAAAAAAGGTGCTAATGAAGATTTCTATAAAGCAATTTATCATTACATAGCTGAAAATGCTAAGTCGAGGAGAAATCTAACTCGTAAACATTTAATGAAGTTACTTGAAAAATTCCCGTTCTTGAAAAATGATGAGCGGCTAGCTAAACTGTGTAACCCCAAATATTACTTTACAAAAGTAGTTGAAATAAGAGAAGACAGAAAATATACAATGGATATAGAAACAATCTCTGGATGCTTCATAGCTAATGGCCTATTAGTACACAATAAACGTCGTGGCGCGAACATGGGTATTTTAAGAGTTGATCATCCCGATATCATGGACTTCATATATGCTAAAACTAAGGAGGGTATGCTAACTAACTTTAACATTTCAGTTGCAGTTACAGATGAATTTATGAAGGCAGTTGAGGAAGAGCGCGAAATTCAATTTATTAATCCTAGAACTGGTCAACCTCAAGGTTCAATTAATGCTAGATATCTATTCGACATGATGGTTTATAATGCATGGAAGACCGGTGATCCAGGCATTATATTCATTGACCGCATAAACAAGCATAATCCAACTCCTCATTTAGGTGAAATTGAAAGTACTAATCCATGTGGGGAACAGCCTCTATTACCTTATGAGTCTTGTAATCTTGGCTCAGTTAACTTGTCATTGATGGTTAAGCGTAGAAGGGATGGAACATATGAAATTGACTGGAAGAAATTGAGGGAGGTTGTTAGAATTGCAGTTCACTTCCTAGACAATGTAATTGATGCTAATTGTTATCCATTACCTCAAGTGGAGGAAAAAACTCTACTTACACGGAAAATAGGTTTAGGTGTGATGGGATGGGCTGAACTGTTATTTAAACTGCAAATTCCCTATGATTCTGAGGAAGCATTAACTTTGGCGAGGAGAATAATGGAGTATATTAATTATTATAGTAAAGTTGAGTCAATAAATTTAGCTAGGAGGCGTGGACGCTTTCCAGCATTTAAGGGTTCAATTTATGATGGTGACAATCCACGTTTCCCATTTGAGGCTGATGATGAAGTTAAGCAATATACGTTAAAGTGGAATGATTTGAGAAATAGAATTAAACGTTTCGGAATTAGAAATGCTACAACTACAACTATAGCTCCAACGGGAACCATAAGTATAATTGCTGGCTCTTCTAGTGGAATTGAACCTGTCTTTGCTTTAGCTTTCTTTAGGAGAGTTCTGGGTGGTGTTAGTTTATTTGAAATAAACTCAGTTTTTGAGGAGTATATGAAGGAGAAGGGATTATATAGCGATGAGCTTATGCATGAAATAGCTAGGTTTGGTTCCTTAAAGTATATTGATGGAATTCCTGAAGAGGTTAAGAGAATCTTCGTTACAGCTTTAGATATAGATGTTGATTGGCATGTGAGAATGCAGGCTGCATTTCAAGAATTTACTGATAATGCAGTTTCAAAGACTATTAACTTGAGATATGAAGCAAATCCAGAGGATGTTCGAAAAGCATTCATGTTGGCATATAAATTGAAGTGTAAGGGAATAACTGTCTATAGGTATGGAAGCAAAGGTGAGCAGGTTCTCTACATAGGTAAACCACGTGAAAAGAAGATGGGTGAAGGTGTAATTGAACTTGACTCCGAAGATACTGGTTCATGTCCCAAGGGTATCTGTAGACTCTAGGTGATATCATGGGATTAATTATTCTTTACACTGGTACTGGAGCTGGAAAAACCACTAGTGCACTTGGATTGGCATTGAGATGTATAGGACATGGACTAAAAGTTATTATAATACAATTCATGAAAGGGAGAAAAGATATTGGTGAGTATTTAATCAAGGAGAGATTGTCTCCGGAATATGAGATCTATCAATTTGGAAGAACAGAATGGGTTAATTTGAGTAATCCTAGTGATGAAGACAGGGAATTAGCATTAAGGGGATTAGCATTTGCTGAGAAAATTATGCTAGAAAAGAAACCCTTTCTCTTAATTTTAGATGAAGTAAATTTAGCTGTTGCAGTAAATTTGATTCCAATAAGTAGAATTATGGATTTTCTATCTAAAATTCCTAAAGAGACACATGTAATTTTAACTGGAAGATATGCACCTTCAGAGCTTATTAATCGTGCTGATATCGTCAACCTAGTAGTTGAAGCTAAATATCCAAAGGAGCTTTTTGCTATTAAGGGTATAAGTTATTAGGTGATAGAGATGTTCAAAATAGCCTTGGAAGAGGGTGAGTTTCTAGTTAAACTGTCTCGTAGAGCAGTTGAAGAATATCTTACTAAAGGTATTGAGGTTAAGCCACCTAAAGATACTCCTAAAAAGTTATGGGAGAAAATGGGTGTCTTCGTTACAATTAATAAGCTAACTGAAGTTGAGGGTAGAAGAGTTAAGAGATTGAGGGGATGCATAGGATTTCCATTGCCAGTCATGCCTCTTGTGGAGGCTACTATTGAAGCTGCTATTAGTGCTGCAACTTCTGACCCCCGTTTCCCTCCACTTAGAATCAAGGAGTTAAATTCAGTTGTCTTTGAAGTAAGTGTATTAACAGTTCCTCAATTGATTGAAGTTGACAGCCCTAAGGAGTATCCCTCTAAAATTAGGATTGGAGTTGACGGTCTAATTGTTGAGAGAGGCTTCTTTAAGGGGCTACTTCTACCTCAAGTGGCTGTAGAGTGGAATTGGTCTCCTGAAGAATTTTTAAGTCACTGCTGTATGAAGGCAGGCTTAATGCCTGATGCATGGCTAGATGAGGAGACTAAAATCTATAAGTTTCAAGCTGAAATCTTTGAGGAATTGGATCCAAAGGGTAGAATTATTAGAAAGGAATTGCATTGGCACAGTGTTTCTAGGTAGATTTCGATGGATAAAATTAGATTTTACATTGCACCTTGTGGTATTGGCCTTGGCCATGCCAATCGTTCGATTAGAATTGCTAACAAAATAGCTAATTTATCTGAAGCTTACTCAGTGAGGCCCCTAATTTTATTTTCAACATATGGTTCGGCTGTTTCTCTAATTAATAAGGAGGGTTTTCCAGTCTGTTCTGTGCCTGAAATTACATATTATCAGAAGCCTGATGGAACCTTTGATTTTAAGCAAACTATGGGGAGAGGAATAAGGTTCCTTAAAAGATTTCTAGATCAAATTGCCTTGGAGATAAAGTTTATAGATCGATTTAATGCTGATGTTGTAATTTCAGATTCACGTTTATCTTCAATTATTGCTGCTAAAGTGCTAGGCAAACCTTCTATACTGGTTATAAATCAATTAGCATTGATAATTCCAAGAACTAGACCTATGTCCCCTTCTATTAAAGCAATTAAAACTGCAGCTGAAAGAATAATTTCGCAAGTTTTCAGTTATATGTGGAATTTTTCAAATAAAATTATGGTTCCAGATTTACCCTCCAAATATGCAATATGTAAGCGGAATATTGTGGGATTAGAATCTGATGGTGATAAAATTGAGTTCGCAGGGCCAATTATCGAGGTGGATCCTAGGTCTCTTCCATCTAAAGAATATTTAAAGCTAAAGTTGAATATTCCTTCCTCAACTCCTTTTATTTTTACAGTAATTAGTGGTGTTGCCTTTGAGAAGATTTCACTTGCAAAGATCTTAATCAGATTTTTCAAGGAACTTGGTAGCAAATATTTTTCAATTATAACTTTGTCTAATCCGAAGGGTAGAAAGCTTCTATATGATCGAGGTAATCTTAAAATTTATAATTGGGTTGAAAATTACTATTGGTACCTAAAGGCGTGTGATTTGAATATGAATCATGCTGGTCATACAAGTGTCATTGAATCTATATGTTATGGTTTGCCTATGATACTTTTTCCAGCTAAGGGTCACACAGAGCGTTTTAGTAATGCTTTGGCTGCTCAGTCACTTGGAGTTGCAAGGGTTCTGACTTATAATAATCTTTCTTTAGCCTCATTCCGTGATGCAATTGAATATTTATTAACTGATATACGTGTTAAACGTAGAGTTAAGCTTCTTCAAAGAATGGCATTGGAGATGGATGGTGCTAAACGTATTGCTGAGTTAGCCTTCAAATTGGCTTGGAGGAGTTAGAATATGAGTTTTGTCGGTAGGGCTTTTACACCAGCTTTTCTTCCATTATTCTTTGATGTGAAATCTATTTCTAATAGATTTTATTATATCGGAGCAGGTTTGAATTTATATCGAGGTGTTTCATGTACCGCTAAGGTTAAACCTTTCTCTTGTGTTAAGCTTAACTTTCTCTTTGGTGGAAAGGAATTAAATTTGCCTTGGATTGAAGAAGCTGTTAAAAGAATGTTATCTATAGCTGGTTTTAATGGTGTTCAGGGTACCTTAGATTTTAATTTTGAGGTGCCATTGAACTTTGATTTATCTCTACCTACTGCTGCATTGGTTTCCGCTTTAGCTGCACTTCATTCAGCTCTCAAATTAAATATTCCTGCTAAGGCTGTCATTGATGTTGCTCAAGAAATTGAATTTAATTTTAAAATTGGATTTGGAACAGCCTTTTTACAGTCAATTGGCGGACTAGTTGTAGCTAAGGGTTCAGGTGGCAACTTGCCTCAAGATTTTTTGAAGGTGAATTATCCTAAGGATATTCGAATTGTTGTGGGGAGTGTTTCGTCTATAGAGATGCTTTTCTATCCTCATGTATGGGATAATTTTCACTTAAGTGAAGTTTTAGATGACATTTCATCGGTAAATAGTTTTGATTCGATTGTGTTGAAAACAAAATTGTTTGTAGAGAAGTTTGCCACTGATTTTAAGAGTATAAATTCCATAGTTGAGGGATTGAGAAGGCTTAATCCCATTGTTTGTGGTTTAAGCCTTAACGGTAAACTTGTCTATGCAATATGTATGAAGGATGAAATTATTAAGTTTGCAGATTTCTTATTGGATTTCTTTCCATGTGAAGGTATTATGGCATTTGAAGTTGATCCTGTTGGAACGAGAGTTTATTTATAAACTGATTTCATTTTTGTAGGGAAATATTGATATTACACTTTTTTAGATTTTATTTTGCCCACAGCCACTGGAGGTTATTGGTATGGTGGTTGCTGGGCTTAATGGAGTTATATTGGGTTATAAACGTGGATTGAAGAGACAATATCCTCGATATGTGTATTTGAAGTTTAATGGTTTTTCATCTGAGAGTGAGGCTTCACGTTTAATTGGTAGGCGTGTAGTTTGGAGGAGTGGGAAGGGTTTAAAGTTTATTGGTAAAATTGTGAAATTACATGGAAGGAAGGGTGTTGTTATAGCTAGGTTTAGGACTCCATTGCCTGGTCAGGCTATAGGTTCTAGGGTTGTTTTAGTTGGATAATTTTTTCATGAAGCTTGTTAATGTTTTTTGACCTTTTTCGATTTGTGTTAATGTTCTATATACTACTTTTTGTGTGAATCCATAGACTTTCTCTGTTTTCTTCATTACGCTTAAAAGTTTGTTTCTTTCATGTGTTTGGGTTGATATTAATGCATATATTCTTGCTATTTTTCTTCCTGTTGGTTGTCGTAGTATTCTTCCGAATCTTTGGATCCATTTTCTAGGATTGCTTGGTGGGTCTATCCAGATTTCAATTTCAGCTGTTGGTATGTCCAGTCCTTCTTCGCCTACTTGTGTGGCGACTAGTATTTTTGCTTTCTCTTTGAATTGCATTAGGGCTGAGGCTTGCTGTTCGAGTTTCATATGTCCTTTGCCAACGAGGATTGCTATTTTTTCCATTCCGTATAGGTCTTGTAGTTTTTTGCCGATTTGCTTGACTATTTCTACTCCTTCTGCAAATATTATTGCTTTGTCGTATATTTCATTTTCAAGGATTTTTATGGCGACGTTTAGTTTGTGGTTGAAGCATGCTTTTAATGCTTCTCTATATAACTGAATTATGCTTTTACCATTTAGTTCTTTTAATGGTTTGTTTAGTTCTTTTATTCTCCATGTAGCGTATTTTAAGACGCTGCTTGCACCATTTTCAATCATTCTGAATTTTAGTATTTTGAATGCTACGAGTTTACGGCATTCTGGGTGGCTTGTGCAGTTAACTTTTAGATGGTTTGATCCATATTTGTTTTTGATTTCCTTTTCTTTTTCAGCTATAATGATGTCTATGGCTCTATATACTTTTAGTAGCTCATTTGGTGTGGGTATTTTTGTTATATAGAGTACTCTGCTTGGCATGTATTTTCTTATTGATGGATTATCAATTGAGAAGATTTCTATTTTGTTAAATATTTTCTTTAATTCTTCAAGTCTATGTGGTGCGTGTAATTGGGGTGTTGCACTTAGGGCTAATATTTTGACTTTGCATGCGGCTGCTGTTAATAATATTGAGTATCCATCTGTTTCTCCTATATATCTTTGGCATTCATCTGCAACTACTATGTCGAATGGGAATTGGAAGTCTGCTGCTTCTAAAATTTCTGATAGGTATGATAGTGGTTTGGACATTATTCTGGCTTCCTTTAACATCATGTCAAAGGCGTATAGATGATCATTGGCAAATGTTTGAGGTGTTGTAACTATGAATCCTGCATTCCATACATTTAACAATCGTCTTTTTTCTGGTGGTATTGCTCCTGAGATAAAGTATGCATTTTTTACTCCTAAGCGTCTCCTAGCAAATAATGTCTGTTGTACTCCTAGTGGTACTGATGGTACTAGAAATAGTACTCTTAATCCATCTTCTTTGTTTATTTTTTCTAGGTATGCTCCTGCTAGGAATGTTTTCCCTAATCCTGTGGGTAAACCGAGTATTAGTGATCTCTCGTGTTTAAGCATTGCGTTTAGGATTTCTTCTTGAAATGGCCATAATTTATAGTCTTTTTTAATTCTAACTTTTTCAACGTATTGTATTGTATGTTTTGGTGTTAATTTTTCAACTAGGCTCCTTATGGACTGTGGGCTGTTGTCAAGGTAGTTTAAGTACTCTTTCCACCATGGGCTTGTTTTCTTTTTAGGCATTATACTCATTCCGCTGATATCTTCTTCATCTGTGACTTGTACATTTCTATTATTTCTTTGACTGTCGTTGCATCTTCAGCTTTTTTATCGAATCTATAGTTTCCAGTGAATCTTGGAAATCTTATTGCTAGTCCTGCTCCTTCTCTTATTGCATTTAATGCACATGTATGCATTGGACTTAATGTTATTTCTGCGCCGATTATTTCCAATACTACTGCTGGTACAAACCATACGTCTGCTTCCATTTTGCTATCAACTCTTGGATGCATATGCTCTATTTTGTATGGTTCAAGCATTTTAGGTAGTTTTGCTAGGTCTTCGTCTGTGAATCCACTGCCAACTTTACATACCGTTTTGAATGTATCTGTATCAGGATCGTAGGCTGCCATTAGGAGTGCCCCATATGTTCCTGCCCTTCTTCCTTTACCCCAGAATCCGCCTACTACAACCAAGTCTACTGTGTCGATCATCTCTGATTTGTAGTCTCTCTTGTATTTTATCCAGAGCCATCCTCTTGATCCTGCTTGATATATTGATTCTGGTCCTATAGATTTGCACATTAATCCTTCGCATCCCTCTTCTACTGCTTCTAGGAAGAATTCTTCTAAGTCTTTGATGTTGTCTACTATTTTCATTTTGGCTATTTGTATTCGTTCATTTTCTTCAACAATTTTGCTTAGGACTTCTCTTCTGTATGGGTATGGCTTTAATGTTAAGTCTTCTCCATCCACATATAATGCATCGAACATGAATAGGCTTACTGGATAGAGTTTCATTGCTTCTTCTATACCATA
>JANZKD010000059.1 GCA_025061245.1 Candidatus Culexmicrobium profundum | reverse complement strand
GTGATAAATTAATTAAGATTTTTAAATATATAGTATAGAGAAATTTAGTTATATGATTTATATTTAATATTTAGATTGAGTAATTTACTAATATTCTCATAGATTCTTCTCTAAAGAAGGTAATGCAGCGTATTATTTAAGTTAAAATTTATATTATATCAATTTTGTGAGTTACTTCTCAATTTATGCAATTTTTGTTTATTCATAGTTCTGGTTGTATGGAATGCTGTATATGTGATAAACATCTTTATTCACATTTTAAACAATATTTATATAAGTGGATTTAGGTTAATTCCATTGAATTGTTGGGGGATTGTGTTGGTTAAAGTTAGATTTTCATTGAGGCGAAAGAAAGAGGTAAAGCCTGGTAAGGAAGCTGTTTTAGAGCTTGAGAGAGAGCCTGTTACAATTTTATCGGTTAAGCCTGAGTATGAGGTTATTGAGTCATATTATGTTTATGAACCGTATGCGAAGATTAATATTGTTTCTATTCCTGAGGAAGGTGGCGCTTTAGCTTATTATGTGGAGGAGTATAGGTTAACTAAGGATGAGAAAGAGACTTTTGAGAAGTTAGTTGATTTGCTTGTTGAGGAGTTAAAGCCAGCTGAAACCTTTGAGGATTTAAGGAAGTATGTTTTTAGTGAGCTCAGGAGGATTGCGGATAGATATCGTGGGAAACTGAATTTGGTTGGTGGTAGGAGAGCTAGAATCATTTACTATGTTGAGAGAAATCTTTTGGGTTATGGTCCAATTGATGCGTTAATGCGTGACCCCAATATTGAAGATATTAGCTGCGATGGAGTGAATAAACCAGTTTATGTTTGGCATAGACGCTATGAAAACATTCCAACCAATATAATCTTTAGAAACATGAGTTATCTAAATGAATTTATTTTGAAACTAGCCCACATGGCTGGTAAGCACATTTCCTTAGCATATCCAGTATTAGATGCAATGCTACCTGAAAAACACAGACTAGCAGCCACTTTTGGAACAGAAGTTTCACCTAAGGGACCAACCTTCACTATTAGAAAGTTTAGAGAAAAACCATTCTCCATTATAGAGCTAATTCAATACGGAGTTATAAATGAACTTGTAGCTGGATATATTTGGCTTATGCTTGAACATGGTAGAACATTAATGATTGCAGGTGGCACTGGAGCGGGAAAAACAACACTTCTAAATGCATTTAGCCTATTCATTAAACCTGGAATGAAAATAGTAACCGTAGAGGACATTCCAGAACTAAACCTACCCCACGAAAACTGGGTGCAATTAACAGTTAGGCCAGGATATACTGTGGGATCAAAAGCTGGTGAAATAGAATTATTCGACCTAGTAAAACTCAGCTTAAGATATAGGCCAGACTACCTAATCGTAGGTGAAGTCAGAGGAAGCGAAGCATTCGTATTATTCCAAGCAATGGCCACTGGACACGGCGGCTTATCAACAATACATGCAGAAACACTAGACTATGCCATAAAAAGATTAACATCACCACCAATGAACATACCACCAACATATATGAGACTAATGAACATCTTCGCACATATACAGAGAGTAACAACTAGAATTGAAACAGGAAAAGTAAAAGTAAGTAGAAGAGTAACCATAATGCAGGAAGTCGCAGACTATGACGACTATAGACTAATTGCAAGATGGAACCCAGCAACAGATACACATGAACTAAACCTCGACGAATCAATATTACTTAAAGAAATAAGCAAAAAAACTGCAATACCAGTACGAGAATTACAAGAGGAAATAATGAGAAGAGCTGAAGTATTAAGATGGATGCGTCTAAAAGGAATATTTGATGTATGGGAAGTAAGCAGATACATATTCAGATACTACTACGACCCAGAAGGAGTATATGCAAAGGCATCAGAAGAACTATCCAAATCAACTTGATTGAGCTCTTAAGCGAAGTTCAATAACTTTATATTATCAATAGGAAATAAAATAATAATTGAGGGTTAGTGGAGTTTGGATTAACATTGCTCCCTACAAAAGGAGTCATTATTGATTATATAAACTTGGTTGAAAAGCCCCTGCCAGAAATTATTAAAAAATTACGAGAAGAAAAAGCAACGGTAAGATTGCAGGGGCTTCTAATACTTGCAGGTAGAAGCTGTGAAATTTATGTTGATTTAAAGGAGGGTGAACCTGTTTTAGCCATACTAATCGAAAAAGAAGTCACTCTTAAAGGAGATCTTGCATGGCAAGAAATAAATGTGACAATGCGAAACTCAGCAGGATTTCTTGAAATCTACAAGTTAACCCCCAAGGAAGTAGAAGAAGACTTAAAATTAGTGGAAGATGCAAAAATTCAAAGAGAAACACCAATAGAAGTAGTTTTACCAGAAGTTCACCCAAAGATTGAAGAATATAGTAAAAAATTAGCCTCAACAATAATGTATAAAACAGCAATAATAGTAAACAGCGTCCACTTAAATGCCAGAGCTGAAAGAGCTGCAACAACGGCAAGCCTATCAGCAGTAATAGCCAATGAAATAACAGCAAGCGAAGACACTTCAAGATACATCTCAGCCACCCTCTATGGATCAGAAAAATGGAAAACAATAGAAGTATTGGCAAAAAACAAAGTAGTTCTAGCCGCTGTAGCAGAAAAAGTTGATGGAACCATACATGGAACAACAGCTCTAAAAATAATGTTAAGCCCAGAACTCCTGGGAAAATATTCTTCCTTTGACATTCTAATATATGACGTAAAGATAGATCCCATACAAATACTTGAAGGTGAAAAAATTATTACACGGGCAGAAGAAAAAATAGCTCCACCAACCCTCCAACCAAAAACCATAGTCAAACCAAAACCATTAAAACTAAAAGAAATGAAACCAGCAGAAGTAGTAGAAGAAGTAAAAGAAAAAGTAGAAGTAGATATTGAGGAAGTAAAAGCTAAAGCAGAAGAATACTTTGGAGATGTTCTAGATACATTAGGCTATGAAATTAAAGACATGACTGTAAATCTAGTAGAAGATACAATTAAGTTTAATGTAAAAATCAAAAAGAAAAGATTCACCCTAAGAAGTGCAAACCTTAAAAAAGTTAGAAGATCACTACTAGACGAAGCAAGATGGATAGCTCAAGAATTAAAAATGCGAGTACCAGTTGAAGTAGAAGTAGAAAAAGAATAAACTTGCCCCTACTTCTTATGGACTCTAACTAGAATACCATTATACTCAAAATAGGCCTCTAACTCAGAATTTGAAGTTATGGGAAAGTTAATATAATATCCATTAATTCCAGATCCAAAATATTGATAACTCCAGGAAGAAATTGAAGAACCATTTATTTTGAGAGAAATAAGCCTAACAGAAACTCCAATATCTCGATATGCATCAAAAGCAGTGATATTAAATCCCACATTATCAACAATATTCAAATTAGACAAGATTAAGCCAGCAACTAGGTTGATCCTAAATTGAGGAATCCCTAGTGATGGCGCATTAACAATCAGCAAACCAGAAGAATTAGACCACCACATAGTTCCATTGGACCACCACTGAAAATCAACATCAGAGGTGATATAGGCATTTACTCCACGACCTCCATGTGCTTCTGAAAAATTCTTTGTCCAATCCAACAGGTAAAGATAGGCAGTATTATTGGCAACAACGTAATCATAACTTGATGTATTGTACGTCCAAGATGCACGAGATAATGCAACAATAAGGGCTCTATAACCATCGTCAAGAGCATTCATTAGAGGAATTGAGACTAGAAATTCTTGAGACTGTCTAATTCTAAAACCACTATTAGTAGCAGTTGCTGCAACCACAAGTATTGCAGTGATAAGAGCAATTGCAGCTAAAATTATAAATTGCCCTCTATCTTTCTTCATGTTTTCACCGCCAATTTAAGAACTAGAATGTAAGTGTTTCTTAAAGAAACACTTGTATACACGTAGAACAACGTAACTTCAGCTTCAAAGCCTCTCACACTACACACTGATCGGGTAAAGGTAGAATTATAAACAGTAAAATTATAACACACATAAGAAGGTAAAGAGTTGTCAAATATAAACTGTAATGTAGATGCATCATTATTAGTAATTAAAGCATCAATTGCATTAGAGTTAATTGCTGCTTTTAATGCTGAAAAACCATTCCTTAAAAGAGTTTGACTTCTAGAAGAAACTACATCAACTTTAATATACTCTAAAGCGACAACAGTGAATACTATCATAAAACCCATTGCAGCAATAGCACCGATTAGAAAGATTTGACCTTTACTCATCGCTCCACTCTCCATAAATATAAGTACACCTTGTATAATGAAATTCCAATCGGCAATATCCTATATTCCAAAGCAGCTTGAGAAGGAACTTCAATGCCACCATATCTTAAATTTACAATACCTAAAAATCCTGATGGAGTCTTAATTGGACAGGGATATGTAAAGAAAAGAGCAGTTAACCCAGTGGTATTTTCATATGCTAGAAATAAAACTACATTATCATCAATATCACTATGTGATGTGAGATCACCAGTACTGGAAACGTCATAAACGTATACATCATCAGCAGAACGACTTGAAAAAATAATATTAGTGAAAAAGGAAATTGAAGTGTAATTATAGTAAATTTGTACTAACTTATGAACATTAGGATTAAGCTCTACAGGAGAAACTAAATGGCCACCTACAGTAAATCCATAGTTATCATCACCTCTAACCCAATAACCAATATCAACTATAGAATAGAGCTTTACATAAGCGACAACACACTTAACATTTGAAGTATCAGATAAAGATACGAAGCCATTACCCTCAAATAAATTTAAATAGACAATCGAATCAACTTCAGATACTACAATAACATTTATCGAAGAATCAGAAGTCTTGTTTTCACCCTCAATAGTAAAGACATTAATTCTAATCCCATCAACATCCACACTTATTGAAACATTCAACAATGGAATAAAATCAAGTATAAAACCCCGCTCACTTAAGTCAATCCATACATGCTGAATATCCTTAGGATCAACATAAAAGGGGTTTTCAATTAAATTCGATGAGCTAACAAGATACCTATAAACAAGTAAATTAACTTTATCTTTATCAAGACATGAAAAAACACCAGTACTTAAACCAAAATCATTAATTTCTCCAGGACCCAAAACTAACAATTCATCCCAATTTTTCGGGGAACCTTCAGTCAATGTAATTTTATCCATTAAGGCTTGTGACTCCACTTCAAGTTTAAAGGCTGTAGGCGACATCATACTTAGAATATTATAAGTAGCTAGAAGCAATAGAATCATTAGTAAAGTTATAATAGTATATTCAATCGGCTCCTTCAAACACCAGTCCCCCTAATATAAATTAAGCTAATTTGAAAGAAGCCATTAATCACAGTAATATTAATATAATTCCATTGCGCACCACTCGAAATAGTTGACGTTGAAATTAAAGTAGCATTTGAAATTGGAACTACTACGGTTATCTTAGGTCTATGCAACGAAGAAGGCTTCAACATCAAAACAACTTTACCAGAAACTTTTTCAAGTAAAACATCATAATGTCCCAAAGCACATTCATCAGGCATTTTAATTCTAAACAACACTGATTGACCTGGCGATAATGTCTTCGATAAAGATAAAGCTTCAACAATTTGACTTGCAATACTACTTCCAATGGCTTCCAATTCCTCTTTGGCAATCTTTTCCTTAAATTCACCAACATACAGAGTTGAAGTAGTGGATACAAGCATAAAAATCAAGATTAGCGCTGAGAAACCAATTAGCGTAGTGAGTGGAGAGTGCGGCAAAAAGCTCACCTCACTTTATAAAGTACATTATGAATAATTAATCTTACAATCAAGTTACAATTTTGAATACGCAGTCTTGGATTATTATCCGGGTCACCAATATCAACTAAACCATTATTTAACGAGAGATGAAAAGTTGCATATTTTAAACCACTAATGTATCCTTCATATAAAGTTATAGTGTTTGAACCGAGATATCTAATTTCAAGTATTTCACCACTAGCCTCCTCTTCAATTTGCCAAGTAGCATTAATATAGGATAACTCAATCACCAGTGTATTAGAGTAATTAAATTCTTGATATAAAAGTCTAGTAAAGTTTATCGAAATAGCAACTCTACCTTCATTCACATTCCAAAAAGATTGAACCAAAGGTAAAAAGTAAGCATCATCTACAAACGCTAAATTTTCCCTTAGACCATATATAACTTCATTTTCACTACTTACAAATTCACCTCCCAAACAATTAACTGTCAGGAAACTAGAAGCCACAGTTACCCATAATTGTCCAGGTGTAGGAGGCGAACCATTTAGCAGAAATTGTAATGAAATATCATCATTTGACGTTATTAGATTTAATCTTAATGTTCTACTGGGAAAATTTATTTCACTACCAACTCCAGTAAGAACTGTGTTAACAGTTTCTTCCGCTAGTGTCTTCATTAAGCTTTTAGCTCTTTCAAATTCCGCTTGCTGAGAAGCAGTTTCAAGAGTGACTATAGCGTAGCCTAAAAAGGCAATTATTAATGTGACTGAAACTGAAGCTAGTATAACAGCTGAAATTACCTGAGATATTCCACGGTTTCTTTTCATCACTAACCACCAGAGATTCCCATAACCATTGAACTCATTATTGGTGACATAAGTATCGTTATCATGGCAATGGTGGTTAAGAAGATTGCATGTTTAAATCCTGTTGCAATTGATCCACTAGAGGTTTTACCTGCAATTAACCCCATTATATATACATTGAGTACAGTGGCTGGCATAATTAACATTACTGCAGTCCGATAGGCTGCAACACCATAAGCCAGTGAAGACATAAATGAAGACATTAATGCAATAGTTGCCACAAGAGTTATGGCGCCAATGTATGGAATAATAAGCAGAGTCCTCATGGAAGAAACTCTTTCCCGCTCAAGATGCTCGGTCACCTCAGCAAACCAAGCCATGTTCTCTAAGGTTTCCGGGCTTCCACCACCAACCTCAATTGCCTCAGTTAATATGAAAAGGAATGATTTTGCCCGCCAAGCCCTAATCTTCTTAACTATTCTCTTATAAATTTTCGCTAATGGAAAACCAATTGCAAGCTGACCAGCAATCTCCTTTAAATACTTAGTAAATGCACCATAATCTCTCCCTGAAAGAGTTATAATACACCGTTCAGGCGAAAGACCAGTCTTTCTAACCTCAACCAGATCTCTTAGAAATCTAGTAACACCCTTGGAAATTTTCTTCTGTTCACCTAATATGAAATGTTCATATATTGCTGAGGGAAGAGTAGCCACTATCAATACGATACAGAGTGCTAGACTTGAGTTATACGCAGAATCTATACCAAACACCATACTGGTATTCTCAATGGTGGAAACAAATGGAGAGAACATTATTCTAAGCGGATGAGTTCTGAACATATGGAAGGGTATAACCATTGCAAGAGTTAAGAAAGCAGCTATAGGAAACGTTATGCCCAAGTAAACAATGTATGGACCCCACTCCATCCATGGTTCCTTGTACTGAATAATATCCGAAAGATACATTATAGTAGCAGATAAAAACGGTAACAAAATATATGATAGCATAAATAAGCTACTACCACCTAAACCAGGCAAGCTAACTGTTCCAATAGACAAGTTAACTAAGTATATGGCATTTAATGCCAATAAAACAAGTAGTGCAACTGCCAAATATGATTCAAGTATTACTGCCATTCTTTCTCCTGCAGCCCTCATCTTAGTAACAAGATCGTTAAACATATCTCTAGCTTTTTTATTTAAATAGTCAACAACATCTCCTCCAGCCCTAATAGTTGCAGCATAACCTAAAACAAGATCCTTTAACATTGCACTTGGATTTCTTCTAGCAACATCTTCAAAAGCAGTCAATGGATCCCATCCAATCGCCTTAACCATAACTGCAAATCTTAAGGCTAAACGAGAAATTTTGCTAAAGACAATGCTAGAAAAACCCAGTCTCTCGAATGCAGTATAGGGAGACATTCCTCCAGTAGCCATTATGCTAAGATAGGCAACTCCATATGGAACTTCTTGATCAAGAGCAGCACTTCTACTTGCACCAATAGACTTTGGAATAATTAAGGTCATAAAGACTAATATCAATACAGGGATAAGCGCCGCACCCAAGGTTCCAATCATAATATAAACCGGATAAAGTCTCAAAACTAAAAGTAGAAGCATAGTCACTATACTACCAATAACAGATAAGATAAAGATGAAGCCAGCCAACGCAGCATAAACTTCATAGTGCAGTCGCATCCCTGAGGAGCGTACATCATCAGGGATGTTTGGATAAGTTTTCAATATGCCCTTACCAACCCAATCAAAATAGGTGTATATGAAATCTAGGAAACCCATTATTTCACCTACTACCTTATAATATACTGTAATTTAAGGAACCTTATTATATTAACTTTTATTAGCTCTCCAAGAAACTTTAAAAACCCAATTAATATAATTTTCACTTTAAATTAAAACAAGAAAAATGAAAAATGAAAAGTAAGAGCTAACAAATTAAAAATAAAATTTCTTAGTTATAGTTTATTAAAACTGTAAAATAAAAGAAAGGAATAAATAAATATTACGGAAGACTTACACTTTTATCAAAATGAGGTAAAAATATGGAAAAGGGAATCAGTCCAGTTATTTCAGCGCTGATACTATTCGCAGTAGGACTAGCAATATCTCTCGCAGTAATAGCTTGGTCAACAGGAATTATGGGTGGAGCTGGCTATGGAACACGACCCATACTAATGGGAATTCATGATACAATGCACGGCTCAGGAAGCATATTTATGACCTACATAAGAAATTTTGGAGGTGACACAGTATTTATCGACCAGATAATAATAGACGGAAAATACACTGCAACCATAACTGCAGCCTATGAAACAACATTAAAAGAAAAACGACTATCATACGATGAATATGGAAATACAATAGTGATGCTAAAACCAGGAGATAAGGTCACAGTATTATTCACACTCGAACTACCAAAAAATGAAATAAGAAGATTATTCAGCACAGGAACGCATCACGAAGTAAAAATTCATCTATCACTAGGATATGAATATCAATCAGTAGTACAATGCTACTATACACCTCATGGCTCATGGACTATTCGACAATGCGGCGAAGCAAATGATGGTTGGATACTTCAAGGAGGACATGAGAAATGGGGTGCATTAGCAGGGACACTACATATGTACATATTAAGATTCAAAGAAAACATAGACGATGACTTCAGTATCACTGTTAGAGCTCGATGGCTTCA
>JANZKD010000058.1 GCA_025061245.1 Candidatus Culexmicrobium profundum | reverse complement strand
TGAATAGATTTTTAACGTTACCATTGTAGATTATAATGGGTGCTCTAAATGTTTTCTCTCCAACTTTTACACCTTTAACCGCACCATTCTCGACTATTATCTTGTCAACATAATGTTTCAATAAAATTATTCCATTGTTATCTCTGATAACTTTGGCGAGTGTATTTGCAAATTGCTGTGAACTGCCTTTAGGATAGTATCCTCCATCAATATAATATCCAAATAATGTGGCGATCATGGATGCACTAGCTTTCTCTGGCGGTATGCCTAGATAGCTAGTTATAGCTGAAAGTATGTTTTTAAGCTCCTCATTCTCAAAGAATTCATCTAGAATTTCTTTAAAACTCTTATTCATCCATTTAGAATGATATGGATGGTCCTTATGATAGTTGGTTAGCAATCTTGCTCCAAATACTTGGTAAATTAGTTTTGGTGGGAGAGGTACTCCAAATTTATCAGTATCTCTATAAATATCTTCATAAACCCTCTTCACTTCATCGAAGAACAATTCAATTTTTTCCTTTTCTTCTGGAAATTCTCTAATTAAAGTATTTTTAAATCCTTCGAAACTCTTTATCCTGATTCGCCTATTGCCTGAAATATACTCTGCATATGTTTTAACGAATAGATCTTCACGTTTTAGATTCAACATGTCTAATAGGTATTTGACTGAACCTCTTTCACCTAAACCGCTAATGGATTCTACACCTACATCAAATATGAAGCTGCCACGTCTAAATGATTGACAGTAGCCTCCGAGATTGGAGTACTGTTCCAGTACTAATACTTTAAATCCATTCTTTGAAAGTAATGCGCCGGCAGTGAGACCGCCTATTCCTGAGCCTATAATTATTACGTCAAATTCATCCTCATCTTTTCTTCTATCCTTATCAACATTAATTCTCCAATTTCCATATCTTGGAATATCAATTCTCATTAAATATATAGTAACTTTATTGGGGAGGTATATTGAGATGAACATGCCTAGTAGGATTAAGAGGATGGGTACAATTATCTTAAAGAAAATGTGTGTTGAGAAGGATAGTACAGCATTAACTAGGTAGATTAAGCTCCATACTGCTGTTATAACCATGTTGATTCGAATGAAGCTTGGTTCGCTCCAATAAATTTTAGGATAGGCTCTCTTAGAAATTTGATAAGTGTAGGGATATTTCAGTATTAGTGAAAAGAATGACATTATGAAAAGTGTCAAGTTTCCTAGGAAGATACCTCCCCTAATAAAGACGCGTTTATTGAGAATGAAAGTTACTATAAAAGCTATTATGAAATATGCTAGAGCTACTGCTGCCATGAAATTTTCATGTTTTGTAGCATAATCATATATGAAAATTATAATGCTTATTAGGAGGCCCATTAAAATTCCTAAAATACTGCCCCGCAAGCTTAGAAGCCAATATATGATCCATGGGATAAACGATACTAATATCCAGATCATACTTGGAAATTTCTTTCCAGTATTACTGGACATGTTATTGACATCCAATTAGTTTTTGGCTTACATATTTTGCTAATAAATTTTACTTAAGATAATATATTTACTATTTACGGTGCCTAACTGATGATATTCTGTATTATTGATGATGTGGATATATATGATTCATACATAATCTTTTTATAAGTCACAGTAGATTTTTGGATAGTAATATTATATACTTGTGTAGGTGAGTTTAGTGTTCCATAAATATGCTGTGGAGTTATTTGATGTGAGAAAGGATTATTTCTTAGGTAAAATTAGGGTTCCAGCATTGAGGGGAGTTAACTTAAAGGTTTTAAGTGGAGATTTCATCTCTATTGTTGGGCCTTCAGGAAGTGGTAAAACAACATTACTGAATGTTATGGGTTTACTCGATAGACCTACGGAGGGTAAAGTCTATATTAATGGTATGGATGTTTCTAGGTTAAGTGAGAGTGAAAGGGCTAAAGTGAGATTGAAGTATATTGGATTTACATTTCAAATGTTTCATTTAATTCCATGGTTGACAGCTCTTCAAAATGTTGAAATACCCTTAATTTTAGCTGGAGTTCCAAGTAAGTTGAGAGTTAAGCGAGCTATTGAATGTCTGAGAGCTGTTGGGTTAGCAGATCGAATGAATCATAGACCTGGAGAGCTTAGTGGCGGGGAGCAACAAAGAGTTGCAATTGCTAGAGCTATTGCCAATAATCCTAAGATCATTCTGGCAGATGAGCCTACAGGTAACTTGGATAGTAAAACTGGAAGAACAATAGTTGAACTATTAAGATCATTGAATGAAAAATTAAAAACTACTGTGATAATTGTTACTCATAATTTAGAGGTGGCTAAATCTACAAATAAGATATATCATCTTAGAGATGGTGTTATAGTTAAGGAGGAGGAGCCATGAAGGTTAATCGAAATGTGTTTCTATTTTTAATGTTCATAATTTCCTTAGCCTTGTTAATGTCTACAACGATTGAAGTAAATGTTACATGTAATAGCTCCTTCACTGTAACTGATGTTTATTGGGGGGAGAAGAATAATCCAATTGAAGTAGAGCCTGGTGATATGGGTGTACCTCTAACTATCGTAATTAGAAATGATGGAACCAATGCAATCACTAACATTGCTGGAGAATTATTCCTTAAGTATCCATTTAGCGGAATTAATGCGCAGTCAAGTATTTTGATTCATTATGCTGGAATAGTTCAGCCGGGAAGTACATTTTATTTGACATTTTACATCAATGTTGATGAAAATGCTGATTTAGGATACTATTATCTGCAGCTTCAATTAGATTTCTCGGAAATTATAAGGGGGACATATCAAAGTAAATCCGATTCATTATCAATAAGAGTTCCATTATTGGGTAAAGCAAAAATATCATTTAATCTGAGTAGAGCACTGATACTGGCAGGCACCACTAATAACTTGAAACTATATATAAGCAATATGGGTTCAGCAAATGCTTACAACGTAAAAATCAGTATAGAAAGTACTGGTCAGATAACATTACTCAATAATACAGATATTGAATTAAATGTGATTGAGCCATCATCATTAACGATAATTCCAATAGCAATTTATGTTCCATCATCAAGTGTGGGTTCAAAGTCAAGTATAATTATATCAACAACATATGTTACAGTCTATGGTTTCATGAAAACCATTAAGGATCAAATAAACATTGGAATACCCTCCCTAGCTGGAAGTGAATTAAACTTAGATGTTGGTGTTGACAGATATATTATAGTTGGAGGAGACTTAAATAATACAATAAAATTAAGAATCAAAAATAATGGTAACATATCGGTTAAGTCAATAACCGTAACTATGAATCTTCCATCCAATATGGCCATACTTGGAGATGATAATAAATGGTTTATAGAAGAAATAAAGCCTGAAAGTCAAATTGAAATTCCAGTGCGAATATATGCTCCATCAGAGGCTGTTGGATTAAGTTTTCAAGCATCAATAGAATTGAGATATAAAGACGAATATGAAATTGAATGGGTTGAGACACATAAAATAGGCTTCTCAGTTATTGGATATGTAGATTTGCAATTAGTGAGTTTAGCGGTTTCACCATCGCAAATCGAAGTAGGTGGCATGTTAACTGTATCGGGTTCACTGAGGAATGATGGCATATCTGACGCTAAGGGAATTAAAGTTTCAGTTTCATCAGAGGATGACATATTAGAAGAGGTTACAATGGGTGCAACCTATGTTGGTAGTTTACCTTCAGGATCACAAGCACCATTCAGTTTGTCATTGAGAGTTAAGGAATCAACTTCACCAGGTCAACATACACTGAAAGTTATAGTTACATATAAGGATGAACTGGGAAAAGAGCATTTATCAACATGGTCTATAAGAATAACAGTCATACCAAAAATAATGGAGAAGGAAGAGGGGAGAGGAAGAATTTTAGGACCTGGGCTATTAATTATAGTCCTCACTGCAATTGTCTCATTTATTTTGGGGGCCATCGTATCATTCATGATATATAGAAGAGTATTAGGGAAAAATGAAATGGAGATAGGGGTTGAGGAATGAAATTTAAAGATACAGTGTTACTAGCATTATCGGCGTTAAGGTATAGGAAGCTTAGAACAACATTAACTATGTTGGGTGTAATAATTGGGACTTCATTAGTAATAATATTAACCTCTCAAACTGCAGGTTTAAGCCAATATTTTGTAACTCAAGTGTCAAAAACGGGTTTAAATTCGATATTTGTAATGCCAGCGAGAGGGCATAGAATTTCAGCATATGATATTCCATCATTTTCAATGATATCTGGTGTAAAGGTAGTTGTACCAATTATTCGTGGACCAGTAACTCTTTCTATTTCAGGTAAGACAGTTAATGTTATAGTTACAGGTATTGACTCAAATCTGTTGACGGAGGTTTTTCCAGGGTTAGAGTTAGCTGAAGGTGTTATGCCGGGAAAGTATGATTTTGCAAGTCTATTGGTTGGAGCAAATATTGCTAATCCAATTGAAGAAGATGAATATCAATTAACAGTTGGCCAGACAGTTAACGTTGCATTTCGAAGAGCTCAGGGAAAATTCTATGTTACTGCAATGATAGTTATGGGAATACTTGAAAGTTATGGTTCAATCATGCCTTTCTCAGTTGACGATACTGTTGTAATCTCTTTGGAGGCAGCTGACTCATTATTTAATAAGAGACATTATTATGATGCGTTAATATTAATAGCTGAAGATGTATCTCTAGTTGACCAAATAATTGAGAGTGTAAATGATATTTATGGTCAAAATGTCAGAGTTATAGCGCCAAGCCAAATAGTTGAGACAATGAATAGAATTTCAAGTCAAATTTCAACGTTTCTAGGGTTAATTGCAGCTGTATCCCTAATTGTAGCAAGCATAGGGATAGCAAATATAATGTATATATCAGTGATCGAGAGAACTAGATTAATTGGACTATTAAAAGCGTTGGGTGCAACTGAATTAACAATAATGATGCTATTTATGATGGAATCAACATTAATAGGGTTAATAGGAGGAGCAATTGGCATTGCTACTGGTATAGCTCTATCCTATGTTATTGGACCATACATATTTGGTTTCACTCGGGCACCCTTCATGGGAGGAGGCATGGCAATAGAAATTACACCCGTGTTTTCATTTGACTTAATTGTAACGGCATTTCTAATAGCAGTTTTATCGGGTGTTATAGCGGGAATATATCCAGCTAGAAAGGCTGCCAAACTGGATCCTGTGGTGGCTCTTAGACAGGAGTGATGGTGCTAGTAACTTAGAAATCATTAATCTTATATTCTCATATTTATGAGTGATGAGGGGGATTTAATTGTCATATTTAGCTCTTGTAAATGGATGCGTAATTGATGGTACAGGGAGACCGGTTCTAGAGAAGGGAGGAGTTGTCATTAAGGATGACATTATAGTAGAAGTTGGAGATATGGATGCCATTGAAATTCCTAAAGAGGTGAAAGTTATTGATGTTGAGGGAAAGACAATTATGCCTGGATTAATTGATGCACATATACATTTAACTGGGCTTAGAACAGGAGACCTTATTCGTGAACCATTATTAACACCATACGCTACTCTAGTTGCGAGAGCAATAAGAGATTTGGAGGCATTAATAAATGCAGGTTTCACAACTATGGGTGATGCAGGCAGTATTATTGCTCTTCAGCTTAAGAGGGCTGAAAGAGAAGGAACAATTGTTTCACCTAGAATTGTGGCTGCAGGTTATACATTATCTCAGACTTTTGGCCATGGAGACCAGCACTTTTTGCCAATAGAATATGTTGATGCTAGAACGACTAAGATGCCTTCTCCACTTTCATCGCTTATATGTGATGGGGTTGATGAGTGTAGAAAAGCTGCAAGATATGCCTTACGTGCAGGTGCAGATTTCATTAAAATAATGGCGACAGGCGGAGTCATGTCAGAGAAAGATAGACCTGAATATACGCAATTTACTTTAGAGGAAATTGAGGCAATAGTTGAAGAGGCAAGACATGCCCATAGATTTGTACATGCACATGCACAGGGAACTGAGGGAATAATAAATGCATTAAAGGCTGGTGTAAAAGTTATTGCGCATGGCATTTTTATTGATGAAGAGGGAATGGAATTAGCTAAGAAGAAAAATGCAGTAGTAGTTCCCACTCTTTCAATAGTTGAACAAATTTTAATGTATGGTAAAGAATTAGGCATACCTGAATGGGGGTTAAGAAAATCAAAAGAAGTACATGAAATCCATATAGCAAATATAAGGAAAGCCTATGAAGCTGGGGTGAAAATTGCAACTGGAACAGATTTCTTGGGGGGAGTAAAGGCATTTAGATATGGAGATAACTCTCTTGAACTTCAATTGCTGGTTGAAAAAGTTGGTATGCCTCCTATGGATGCAATAATAGCTGCAACAAGAAATGCAGCTGAAGCAGTGGGATTAGAGAGGAAGATTGGAACATTGGAGAAAAATAAGGTGGCAGACCTTATAGTTGTAAATGGAAATCCCTTAGAGGACATTAAAGTGCTGAGAAAACCAGAAAACATAGTAATAGTCATGAAGGAAGGAAAACTAGTTAAGAATATGCTGTAAATTTTCTTTTTCTCTTTTTGCTATTATTTTCAGTCATTTGCTGGTTACTTAGAATAGTAAAATTTAATTTCAAGCTTAAAGATTATCCTCAATGTAGCGCTCCCCTATTGGTTATGGCGTTAAAGTTAGCAATGATATCTATGGGGGGTGAATTTTATGGAAACATATATTCTAGGGATAAATGGTTCGCCAAGAAAGTATGGTAACACTTTTAAGCTATTGTCTATAGCTATGAAGGTAGCTGAGCATTTTGGTGCTTATACTGAAATAATACATCTATATGATTATGAGATAAAGCCATGTATTGGATGCTTGAGTGATATGCAAGAAGCATGTCAATATCCATGTGTTTTAAATGATGATATGAGGGAAATCTATGATAAAATGTTAAAGGCTAATGGATTTATAATAGCAACTCCAGTATACTGGTATTCTCCCTCATCTCAAATGAAAATTTTCATAGATAGAATAACGGTTTTTGAGAATATGATTTTCATTAACGGAAAATGCTTATTGGAAGGAAAGGTTGCAGGAGTTATAGCTGTAGGTAATGATAGTGGAACTATTCAAGTAATTGCCAATTTATATGCAATTTTAAATAGTATGGGGATAATTATTCCGCCTTGGGCATTAGCATATTATCATGAAAAGGGAGATGTTCTCAATAATAATTCAGCAGTTTTAGATGCAGCCAATGTTGGAAGAAGCATTATGATGACATGTGAAAACATGAAGCCTGACAAGTGGTATGTATGTGAGGAATTTAATAAGATATTGGAAGACATTGTTGATCAAGTTAGATTTGAAGCTGAAGAAAACTATAAACTTCAAATGAAGAATCGGAGTAAAGTGATTTCAAGATTAGTGATGAAGAGAAAGATTAAACCATTGGAGCAAAAAATTAAGAATAATTTTTAGCAATTATTTTCGCTGTCTAGGCATTGGTGCAGTTGGATAGGGAATATATTCAACTCCCGGTCTACGAACTTGTGCTTGAGGATATAATTCCATTAACTCATATATTTCCTCGGGTATTCCAATTTTAACTGGTAATCCCATTTTCAAGGCTTCTTCAGCTGTTATTGGATAGTCATGGGTCCATTTTCCCTCAGTAAGTGTTTCAGCGATTTCTCTAGCTTTATCCTCACCTAAATTATCCTTCAACAAGTTAATTACAATATTCTTTGTTTGTTTAATTGACTTCTCAGCTAGGTCTGCTAATATTAAAAATTCATCTGAAACATCCTTAACTCCCTTCTCCCTAACTACTCTTAATATTGATGGTGCAGGGTAAGCGATGCTTCCCTTATTTAACTGTGGATCTAGAGGACCTAAAACAGCATTGGGATCCATCCATATTTCATCTGCTGCAAGGGCAATTAAAGTTCCACCAGACATTGCATAATGCGGAACTATTACAATTTTCTTAGCGGGATGACGGTTAAGTGCATCAGCTATTTGTGAAGCAGCCAATACGAGGCCGCCGGGAGTATGAATTATTAGGGCAATCGGCTTATCTGGAGGTGTTGTTCTAATGGCACGTAGAACAGCTTCAGAGTCTTCAATGTCAATGTAACGGTATATTGGTATGTTAAAGAAGCCAATTCGCTCTTGTCTATGAATCATTGTGATTATTCGGAAACCTAGTTTACGTTCTAATTGTCTAATTAAGTTTAATCTAGCTGCTTTAATGTTTCTTAGCTGAATTTGTGGCCATAGCATTGTTATGAAAAGTAGAATCCAAAACATTAAACCGATAATGTCAATCAATTTACCACCTAAAATTAAATACGGCTGTGCAAGTTAATTTACATTATCTAATAAGTTAATTTAAAATAATTGTGTTATAAGGTAGAAGTGGAGCGCTATGGCTACATTTAAGCCAATTTGGTTTGACTCCCTCGGAGCTAAGTCGTCATGTATTCTAATAGAGCATAAAGATGTGAGGCTAATTATAGATCCAGGTGTAGCTATAATGCATCCATCTTTTCCAGCATCATATGAACTTAAACTTAAATGGATGTTTATGGCTGAGGAAGCGATTAGGAAGAATATGAGTAAAGCAGACATTATCATAATAACTCATTATCATTATGACCACTTCATGAATTTTGAGGAGGAATTATATGCTGGAAAGATTATTCTGGCCAAAAACCCTAATGAATATATTAATGATTCACAGAGAAAACGTGCAATTGAATTTTATAGTGAATTATTTGAGAAGCTAGGTAAACTTAAGTTGAAGGATATTATGTTGGAAGCAGCAATGAAGGAGTATCATAATCCGCTTTTGGAGTTAAATTTTGCTTCAAATAGAGATTATGGCGACTATACTGATAGAAAAAGGGAATTGCTAAATAAGGGTTTTCAATGGTTTAGAAATAGAGCTGAAAAATGGGTTAAATGGAGGAGAATTCCAGAATATGAATTTAATGAAAACAATACTAAACTCATATTTGCAGACAATAGATTAATAGAATACAAAGGCTTAAAGATTAAATTCACCAAGCCACTTTTCCATGGTATTGAATTTTCAAGAGTAGGTTGGATTGTAGGAGTAGTTATAGAAGCAGGAAAATTTAAGCTTCTATACTCATCAGATGTAAATGGCCCAATAATTGAAGATTATGCTGAATGGATAATAAGTGAAAAACCTAACATAATAATCTTAGACGGACCAATGACTTATATGCTTGGATACATGCTTAACAAGATTAATCTTAGGAGAACCATAGAAAATGCGGTTAGGATCATTGAAGAAGCAAATGCAAACTTAATAATATACGATCACCACTTACCGAGAGAAAGAAAATTTAGAGAACATACAAAAGAAGTCTGGAAGAAAGCTGAAAGAGAAGGAGTGAAAATTATGACTGCAGCTGAATATCTTGGGAAAACACCAGTAGTATTAGTTAAATGGCAATAAAATAAAAGGATAGGAGGGAAAGAACTAGCTACTCATTTAAGCTGGCGCA
>JANZKD010000057.1 GCA_025061245.1 Candidatus Culexmicrobium profundum | reverse complement strand
ATTTTCATTCGCCTCGCAGCCTCTTGACTTCTACTTGCATGGGTCTGCTTCTACAATTATGTTAGGGTGCACTTGGGCTTTGGAGAACTTCTTCGCTTGATAGCTGGCTCGACAAAGCTGGAAAGGCTAAAAGCACTTATGCTAAGGTGATTAGGTTAGCAGCACCTAAAGTCTTTTCTTCTAAAAATTTGCATACTCAACTATAGCATCGATCATATCTTCTGCCTTGATTTTAGGACTTGTCATAAAATAATTTAAGGGCCGTAGCTGATTGATTTATTCTGGTTTATAGAAAAAGGTGACCGTTGATGATTTTCCATTTACCTCTCTTTTGAGAAAGATTAAGGTAACCCTACAAGTTTTAACTTTACCATTTTCTTCTTGTCCTCGTAACGAGATGCTGTATGTCGCCTTTGGAGATAATACATACACTTCTGCGTTATAAAACCTTATTTTTCATCCGGGTTTTTGATACTTTCTGATCTAATTCATGATTGCAAGACTTTTTTGCGACCGAAAGGGGCTTGAATATGGTCAGCCACTTCCTTACACCTATAACTCCGTGAGGTTTAGGTTGAATCTTCTTTAGAGGTTTTCTAGATCGTTGAACACGTAGTGCCTCAACTTTCCCCACTTTTCTTCCCCTATCATATTCACTGACATTATATTTTCATGCGGCATCACTGATTTAGGCATTAAGCATTTCTACTTGTACGGATATATGTGTGCAAGTGATTTATATGGATCAGTCTTGGAGTAAAAATGGTTTGTCAGTTAAGGTTTTATTCTCTATTCCTGGAGTGGCAACTCAAATAGTGATTTCAACTGAGGAGAGTGTTGATATTCTTCTTGATTGTGGTTCTGGAGTGCTTAGAGACTTATTATTCAGTTATTATCCTGAATCCAAGTTAATCAATAATATTTCAGCTATACTAATATCACATGAGCACTTCGACCATGTTGGCGGCCTATACCCATTAATGGACTTTATGCATATGATTGGAAGAGAGAAGCCATTGACATTACTTGTCCCGAAACCATCAGAGGTGGCAAAAAGATTTGTGGAAGCATTAAAGTTTTTCCGTAAATCAAAGTTAACATATCAAGTAAACTTAATTGAAGTCAGGGATCAAGATGTAATTAAAATTGAACCATTAACAATTAAAGTCTTCAAAGTTATTCATCGTGGAAGTACAAGGACTGAGCCACGCGGGCCTCTAATTCCTGCAGTGGGATATACAATTCACTATAGAGATCTAAAGATAGTTTATAGTGGTGATACTGGTTTCATAAAAACACTTGAAGATGAGGTGGAAAATGCTGATTTAGCGATTTTAGAGGCTACATGGCCGGAGGATAAAGGTATTGATGAAATTCACTTAAGTGAAAAAGAGGCGATTAAGATTGGAGAGAGAGCAAAGGAGTATATGCTAATTCATAGATTAAGGGATTTAAAATCTATGTTGAAATAAAGTTCAATTAAGAGTTTAGATGATAAGTCTAGATTAAACAGTTAGTCTCTTCCTTCTTTATTTCTTTCAGTCCGTTAAACATGGCCTTTAAACTGTTTTCATATTTTTCCGGGGATTGCCCCATTCCAATTCTAGCAAATCCTTTCAGCTTAAAGGTTTCACCTGGACAGATTAAGATTCCATATTCCTTGAAGAGTCTTTCACAAATTTGATTGCTATTGTTAGACCATGTAAATTTTCCAATGAAGTATGCTCCAGCCAATGGATAATAAACTTTCATTACATCCTTATAGTCATTAGCAATTTTACCTAGAATTTCCTTATTTCTCCTAACGATACCTCTACCTCTCTCTAACAGCTTGTTTCTAACATTTCCTCTTAAACATCTAGTTGCTAGAGAATCACTTAGCCTAGATGGTGCAATACTTGTATAATCCTTTATACTCCACATTTTCATAATCAAGTTTTCTTCAGCTATAATCCAACCTATCCTCAATCCAGGTAATCCATAGGCTTTTGATAATCCACTAGTTACAATTACATTCTTCATATCACCTATTTCAATAAGACTGTCAACTCGACCTTCATGTTCTAATCCTCTGTAAACTTCATCGAATATGATTATGGACTTAACCTTAGAAGCTTCATCATATATTTCATTCACTTCATTATTTGACAGAAACATACCTGTTGGATTATTTGGATTTGTTATGAAAATTGCCTTTGGCTTAAGCCTTCTAATATTGTTAATGAGTCTGTTCAGGTTGAGCCTAAAGTTTTCTTCAGGTTTCCTCCAAGCCTCAATAATTTTTGCACCCTTCCACTTCAATAAATTATATATTTGCATGTAATTCGGCATCTCCGCAATAACCAAGTCACCTTTCTTAATAGTTGACAATACTGTCAGTAAATTGGCTTCTGAGCTTCCATTCGTTACTAAAATATTTTCCTCATTTATATCTGCTCTATACATTTCAGAAATAGTCTTTCTAAGTTCTGGACTTCCCTTAGTCCAGCCATAGCTTATCCTAAAATCATCCTCAAATAATGGTTCTCCAATAAGTTCATTGATCTCAGCAATAGTTAATGGTTCAACACCGCTCTCACTTAATAATATTCTTGCATAGTTTTCCCTTAAACTCTGCCATCTCTCCAATTCAAAAACTGGTAAACTTTCATCAACCAAAGTTCTTCCCTCTGTACTTAAGAGAGCTTTTAAATTTAAAACAATTATCATTGACTTTAATTTAGCTTATCTGAGGATAGCTAGATGCTACTTATTAACGAGGTTTTATTCAAGTTTACTTTGTACCGCATTTAATGTCAACGCCTTTCATAATTGCTTTTGAAGTTTTATCACTCCCCTTTGAATCTTCTTCGTATTTCATTTAGCCTAGTTATAAATGCATCTTCAAGATTTATCTCGTAGGCAATTGCTATCTTGAATATGTGATATAGGACATCAGATAACTCCCTAGCTAATTCACTTCTAGCTTCTTCAAAGTCTTTGTTTCTCCTTTTAAGTTCAAGATATGTTATGTTTCTAGCTACTTCACCAACCTCTTCAAGCATGTGTGTAAAAATGTAAAATCGGTTATGCATTAATGTCCAGTTAGGAGGCATTTCCTCTAAAAACTTCTTCACCATCTCCTGTGCTTCACTTATTGTAACATGCTTATTAAAATTCTTCAAATTTCCCTCTCCAGAATAGTATAGGTTAGATTATAATGTTAACTTTAACTTTTAGGTGTGAATGACTTTCCAATCTTCCTTAAAATGCTCCTCTAAGAAGTTGCCAGATGTACCATATAGGGTTATTTAGAGGGTCTTAAGCTTACTTTTATTCTAATAAGCCAGCCTAATATTCTACAATTATTTTGAGACTATTTCAATAATGCCGAACTTCAACTGTTAGGCTTTATTCTAATGATTCAGTCAAGATGTTATGATTAGCTTATAGTTCCTGTAAATATTTTTCAAAATCCTTTACACGCGGCGGTTTCTTCCATCTTCCTTCTAGAATTATGTGTCCCTCCTCTCTTAGACGTTTAGCCTGCAATTCCACTCCACCTGGGAACTTTGGATTTAGACTTCCATCATCTTTAATAACTCTCCAGTATGGTGTTACTTGTCTTTCACTTTTTCGCAGATCCTCTTCTGCTGCTTCAGCTATTATTCGGAGGAATATTCCAGTAGTTAATGGACATGTAACCTTAACACCATACTTTTTTGCCAGTTTCCTTCTAATCTGCCCTTGAGTTACAAGTTTACCTTTCTTAACCTTTCTAATTAACACATCAATATCAAGTGGGCTTGGAATAAGCATTTTCCCAGTTCCAAATCTCTTCGTCATTCTTGGTGGGATATCAACTATTCGGGCTTCCTTCTTCAATTTTTCCTTCCAACTTATGCGGGTTTTCATTTTATCATCTTCTCTTCTTATATTACCTACTGTTAGGGGGTGTTGAAATTTAATGTTATGGGTTGTTGGCTTGGAGCTTAGGAGGAAGTCTTTTTGACTGTGTGAATTTTAGGTTAAATTTATTTTAGTAGGGTAGTTCATAATGTTTTATTATTATTTCTGCGAGGTTGATTTTTTCAAGTATTCTTATTGGTGCTTGTAGGCTTACTTGAACTATTCCTGGTAGTCTACCTATTTCTACTGCTCCTGATATTGTAACTCTATTTCTCACTTCTTCAACACTTATGCCAAGTAGTTTTGCAGTTCTCTTAAAACCGTTTACTGCTGCTTCATTTATTGTGGGGCCTGAGCCTATTACTTGTATTGGTGCTACTGGTTCTGGTTCTATGCCGTATTGTCTTCCAAGCTTCATTACTTCATCCCACTCATCTTTTCTCCATGGTTTTGTTAGTGGTGGTAGGTCTTCTTCTGGTGGTAGTAGTATTGGTCCTTCTAAGGTTAATCCTTTAATTACATTGACTTTTACTGTTAGTTCAGCTGTTACATCTGTTGTATGTCCAGCTACTTCTCCATCTCCTTGCATTGCATGGGCGTCTCCAGCGTAGATTCCTGCTCCCTTAACCTTAACTGGTGCTATTAGTATTGCTCCAGCTCTAACTGAATTTATATCTAAATGTCCATCTGTTAAATCTCTTTCATATTGTTCCCTTGTGATTCTATATGGGTGTGGTGCATCTATTAGGAAGCAACCGAAATCTCCAGCATTGTGTGAATCTGGAATATTAACTGCTGGAACTGTTCCTAATTGTCCCATGAAGGGTCTTAATCTTGAAGCTAAGCCAACTATATCTGCTTTTCCAAATGTTAATATTGAAACTTGCCTTGAATTGGCTGGAAGAACTGCATATTCACTTGCACTCTTAGCTATCTCTCCAGCTAAATCTCTACTAACAGTTAAGCCAAATTTCCTCTCTTTATCAAAAATAATTGTATAGCCGTTAATCATCCTAAATGGAGCAACTGGACTACCACACTTCTTACACTTAATTGCTTCTTGACCAATTCCCTCAACTATAAATTCAGGCCAAGGTTCATGGCAAACTGGACATCTCTTAGCTACATATGGATCTCCAATAAATGCTTTTTCAACTGGTTGATCAACACCAGAGGATGAAGCCTTAGACTTAACTCTAATATCCTCAATATATATTGCAACTGCATCACCAATATCAGCTCCCTCAACTAGAACTGGAACATTAACTTCATGTCCTCCTCTCAAAGTTGGAGTAATCATTGGCCCCCAACAGCCAGGAGTGGTTAAAAATCTTATTTTCCCGCCATCAGCAACAGGTCCAATCATTTCGACTTTAGGGCCAATAATTCCATTTGTATATACATCATTATAAATTTCAGAGCTCATAACTTACACCAAATGAACTCTATAAGTTAGGATATTTTAACATTAAGCTTACATTCCTAGAATTCAATTTACAATTTTAATAGTTAAGTTCAATCTGATTTATGCAAGATTGTCTACTAAGCTTCTTCAAGTAGCTTTAATTATTATTTAATCTTCTGTTAGCTATATTTATCTTCGCTTTAGGCCTAGATAGAAAAAGTGTCGCTTAGGCGTTTTTAATGGAGGCTTTAATACTCCCTTCTCATAAAAGTATTCGTCAATTTCACGAAGTAGATTAAGCCAAATAAAGTACTTTACATCATCTCTCTTTAGTGTTATTCCATGTTTAGCCATTAAAGTATCCTTAATATATTTGGATAATTCATCAAGACATTTTTCAAAAACTGCTAGAGCTGTATTTTTGAGAATATCTGCATATTTACCTATTCTTCGAGAAATTTCATCATTTTCATCTATAAAGTATGGTAGGATGTCAACGTCATAGTATCTTTCACGCTTATATTTTTTCTTTATGTTTTCTACTTCTCTTATAACCTTTGCATTCTTCAACTTTTTGATGTGATCTAAAATCGTACTTGGGGACAATTCAAGTTCATCGGCTATCTGCTTAGCTGTTAAAGGACCCTTTAAGCATAGCAACACTGTTATGGCAAGTCTTGTCTCATCAGATAGTACTGTAAATGGGTCGGGGCGTCCAAGTTTTTCTCCTCCAAATTCACCTGTTCCCCATCTAGACACACATAAACTAGCATATTCTTTAATTTTAGACATTTTTCATCAATTAGTTAATTAGCAAATTGTCTAATAAACTTTTTTCCTAGTTGTAAAACATAGGGATTTAGCTTTAAATGCTCTCTTCTCCTTCTATGGGTCTCTAGTCTATAAGTATCAATTTATCTTAAACACCACTGACATTCTTCTTCACATGACATTTAATTGGCTTGTAACGTGATGATTCTACTTTTGCTAATTGACTTTGGCTTCAGAGAAGTTAAATATCTCTCTATCAAAATTTTTGCTATGAATTGCTTTGACTGAAACTTTTTCTAGGGAGGCTGTAAAGGAATTTGTTCTTCAAAGATTAAGGTTGGCACCAAGCACTCTTGGAAAGAATAGGGAAGATGTTCCTCAAGTTGTCCGTGCCATTGGCGGTCTTCAATCGTTTTGAAAATTTTAAGCCAAAGTGGTTTGATTACTGGTATGAAAACTACACGTTAGTTGAGGGACATGTACTGCGTGGGGCATTAAGAATCGTGACTCTCGATGAGTATCCCTACTACTTTAAGGCAACGAGAAGCGTGGCTCGTAGAAGACCCAGATACCAAAGATGTTCCTCCTCATTGAATGAAAACCACTTCATCGCACTTAACTTTATAGATGTGCATGGCCCCTTCACGCCATCTGAATTCAAAAAACACTTCAGCAAAAAATATCCACACCTCAAGGACATTGCAAAAAAGCCTTTGAATAGATGGTGGTCGGATAACTTTATTTATTGAGGGGAATCTGATTCACATATTAATTGTATATTCAGCTATTTAATGGAGGTTCTGAAATTTCAAGATGGCTGCTTGAACGTTACTCTGGGTTTTCGTCTAAGAGAATCGGGTTTTAAGATCAGAATAATGAGGATGGTGATTACTGCTGTTATTGGAAGATAGAATGGAATGATGATGCTTGAAATACCGCCTTTAACGAAAAATATAGTGTTCACAGTATTTATGGATGCATGATATAGTGATGCAATGAGTAAGCTACCATTTGTGGAATTATAGAGCCAAGTATGCTGAATTGAGCCGAGAATAGTTATAATGGTGAAAATTAGGAAGTTATGATAGTTAGCCATCATCACACTATCTTTAATTGCAAAATGGGGCCAATGCCACACTGCCCAAAATATTCCTATGATTAAGCTGGAGACAAGTGCATTATATTTTCTCTGTAATGCTGGTAGAGCATAACCTCTCCAACCAATCTCCTCCCACATATTAGCAAGGAAATTTGAAAATAGAATTATTGGAAATTCAATTAGACTTTTCCAGTCTAATTTATAGCTTCCTCCCATTAATGACCATAGTAAAACTGTAAATATGGCCTTGATAAATGAGAGAAGAATTGGCACTAGAAACCAGAGCTTCGAAAAGTCCCTACGGCCAAACTGACTGAATAGATATTCGGGCCCTTTCTTTCCAAATTCAAGTCTAGAAACTATTAGTGCAGCGAAAGTTGGGGATGCACCGCCAATAAGTATGAAGATAAAGAAGATATCTGATGGGAACATACCATAGGAATGTAAAACCCAGGGAGCATAACCTAATCCTCCGATCAATAAAACTAAGATAAAATACCAAGCAACACTATTCAATTTTTACACCTGTCATAGTTCCCACTAATATGAATAATACTTAATTAAAAACCTATAGTGGATAACATCTAATATAATTACGCGTCACTTTTCATTTAACCTGTTTAAATAACTTTTAACGTATTGTTCTAGGGTATTTGGTTGTTCATATTCCATTCTCTTTTACTGAGTTTTCAGCTTCATAGTTGCTAAGCCTACTTTAATAGTTTTAAAGCCGCATTGCCTATAGAATCTTAGTCCTGCTAGATTTTCTAAACCTACAATCAGCTTTAAGGTCTTGCATCCTTTTTCTCTGGCAATTTCCTTCGCAAATTCCATAAGTTTTGTCCCAACCTTATAGCCTCGA
Source organism: Candidatus Culexmicrobium profundum (assembly GCA_025061245.1). Classification (GTDB taxonomy): domain Archaea; phylum Thermoproteota; class Methanomethylicia; order Culexarchaeales; family Culexmicrobiaceae; genus Culexmicrobium_A; species Culexmicrobium_A profundum. Next base: position 1,598 of record JANZKD010000057.1, on the reverse strand, counting down.
AAGTTCTTCAGTACAAAAAGATCTTCAACCCATGCGGAGGGGCCGCCATTAAATAGCCTATAACAAATTGTCAAGTGTAGAAAGCCTATAATCTTTCCATTAAGTTCAGCTACTATGATGAAATTGTTTGGATACTCTGATGGCTCCCATTCATTGATGTTTTTGCGAATCTTGTTTAAATCAAGTTCATCTGGAAGCCAGATTTCCGGTTCAGTTTCAATTGCTTCACGTCGAAAATTGAAGAGCTTTTGTCGATCATTTGTTGTTGCAAGTCGAATTTTAAGGCGTTGCATCGCTTTAGCTATTTTTGGATCTTGCGGTGGACGTTTAGCAGGTACAAAGCGATTTTTTACTCCGTTCCATACATACCAACGCTTGGTGGACACTATTGTTCACCTTCCTAATGTGATCTGTTTCCATAATTAATGTAGAATATTTGATTTTTTACTATACTTTAGTTAATCACAAGGGAGGATAGCTCACCATTAATTAGAAGTTGAGAGTTAAGTGTATCGTTATTCTAATATCTAAATAGAATGTGCTCTTGGCTTGGCAAACATAAGCATTAAAACTGAACAGTGGTGCGGGGGGTGGGATTTGAACCCACGAAGGCCTTCGCCACAGGGTCCTAAGCCCTGCGCCTTTGACCTGGCTCGGCAACCCCCGCTCGTAGTTTTCTAATATTGTTTACTCGGATAAGTTTTATGTTTATTTTTTGGTTTAATGTGATTGTCTGTTATAGTTTTATTTCTCCGTTTTCGATTAGGGTTTTTCCGTTGATTTTTACTGTGGCGTTGAATATGGTTACTTCATGGTGGGTTGTGGCTTCGTTTCTTCCTCCTATATCTTTATTGTATCCTACTGCTATTGATACTGCTCCTAGTGCCATCATGTCGAATATGGTTTGAGGTTTTATTTCCGGGTTTAATCCTATTATGAATCGGCCTATTCTATCTTTTTCTCCTGATATTTTTTCAAAATATTTCTTGAAGACTTCAATGTTTTTGTCTGCTTTAATGGTTACTAGTTTTCCGTTTTTAAATGTCCATTTCATGTTGATTATTTTTTCTCCTAATATTAAGTGTGGATTGTCAAGTATTATGGTGCCGTTTGCAGAGTTTTCGATTGGAGCTATTTCAACTTTTCCTGTTGGGAGGGTTGTTATGAGATTTCCTCGTGCTATGTCTTTTTGATCAATTATTCCGTCGTCTATCCATGCTTTTCTACCTTTAATTTTGAATGTTAAATTAGTGCCTGTATCGCTTGTAATATTGACTTCATTTGCTTCTTCTAGGATTTCAGCTATTTCCTCTCCTTTCCTCTTAATTTCCTTGTAGTCTGTTGCTAATGCTTTTAGAATTGTTTTTCTCCATTCATTATAGTTTAGACCGTATTGCTCTGCTCTTTGAGGTGTTACTTTTCCTAAATATATGTCTGCTCCCCTTATCTTTAATTCGTGCTCTCGTTTTCCTTATTGGTTTGAATGCTTTTCTTATTGCTTCCATATTTTCTGGCTTTATTTTCCCTGGTGTTGGAGGTTTTTCTGGTCCATGAATGTTTATGCATACTGTTTCGCCTTCTAGACTTTTTAGGATGTG
>JANZKD010000056.1 GCA_025061245.1 Candidatus Culexmicrobium profundum | reverse complement strand
ACTAGGGAAGAAGACAGGGAGAATTAAATATAAGGCTGTGAGAAAAAATTATTTTAATTTTAGGATTGGTGAAACTTATAGGTTGGATGTTTTTGAGTTGTTTAATTTTACTGGCCCCCTAATAGTTCATCACCTAGCTAATCATAATAGTTGGGTAAAAATTCTGTCAGATTATATTTGGACTACTGATTTTAGACTTTATCCAATAAAAGTAGAAATACCATTTCCACATACGGTGATGAAAACTAAGTCAGGTTTTGAAATTACGAATAAGTTGATGTTTTCTCTTAAGGGTGGGGATAGGGTTGAGTATATTCGTGTTACTTTTAAGGTTGTTGAAGCTGGATTTAAGCAGCCAATAAATCCAATAAATATAACTGGTATGGTGATAGCTTTTTCAGTCATTGCTGTTGCTGGGGTCATAATATATAAATTTAAGTCGAGGAAATCTAGGTGAAATTTTATGATTTTAATTTAAGTTGTTTAGCTTTGGTTGATGGTTTTCTTATTTAAATTTGAGTTTATAGTGGTTTTTTGAGTTCGATTATTTTCTTTAGTGTTTTTGAAGCCGAGTTTTTGAAGAGATTTATGGCTGCAATGTTTTGTTTGTCTACTTCTACTAATGCTTGTTTAAATCCTCTTTTATTTAGTCTTTGTAGTGCTTTTAGTACTAGGAAGCTTTCCATTCCTTTTCTATGGAACTTTGGGTTTACTCCTATTTCTGAGATTAATCCACTGTTTTCGCAGAGGTTGCTATTACGAAGCCAATATACTTGCCTTGTAGTTTTAGAGCGATCCAGCTTTCTGGGTCATGTTTTTCATCTTCTTCATATAATTGTCTCATGAATCTTCTTGTTTTCTCCATGTTTGAAGCAATTACACGTGCATCTCTATCCATTGAATCTCTGAAGCATTTAATAAAAGGTCTATGAATACTTCTAATCCAACTTGTTTTATGGTTAAAGTTTTTATTGGAAGGAGTGGTGGTGGACGAGTATGTAATTAAGTTTTCTTTGCATAATTGATGCTTCACGCCAGATTTGAAATCCTAAGCTCTGATACAATTTAACATATGATGCTATTTCACTTTCAATTCCACTAATGGAAAACTTGACTTCTTCTGCTCCCATATTTTTAAGGTTTTTAATTGCAGTTTTTGTAAGTAAAGATGCAATCTCTTCTTGATATCTTGATAGAATGCTGGGTCGATATGGAAGAATTCTTCTTATTATGTTGTCTTCCATGATATTTGCAGCGATATAATACTGTACAGATAATCACTATGGATGCAATTATGAATATTATTCCGATGATTTGAATTGCAGTGGAAGATGTTTGAAAGCCCTTTTCTACTACTTCAAACTCTATTTGAAGTTCTTTAATGCTTTCGGCAGGTTTAAAATTCATAATAGGTCCATTTGTTATTTCTATGGCTGGATGCACAGCCATTAATGAGCTTTTTCTTATATGTAATTGTGGGGGTAGCTTAGATTCTGTGATTATGAAGTCTAAATTGGAGGGAAGCCAGATTCTGATGTCAATTATTGAAAGGAAAGATTGACTGTTGATTATTAGTTGTCCAGTAAAGTTGAATAAACTAAAGATATCAAGAGTATATATTTCTCCAGTCTTATAGTTGAAGTAGGGAAAACGTCGATAGTATTCTAAACGATAAAATAAATTGCCAGCGTCATCCCGAGATATTTCAAACTTCAAATTAGTAAAAGTTCTTATATTGTCCCTATTTATGAGCATTAGAAAGCCATTTTTAGGCTTAGATTCTAGAAACAAACTTATTGCTCTTTCTATATCGATATCACTTATGACATATTCGTAATTCATGAAATTATACTTTTTCCCAGTCGGAGTGTAAAATGACTGTTGTTTTTTAGATTTTAATGCAGATTGGCCATTCAACATTAAAGCCCACTTTTCACAGAAAATACCTGCGTAAAAATCCGCCTTTTCAGAGCTTATTTTCTCTAAATTATAACTTAGCATAAAAATTGCATTAGACTTTTTAATTCTTATAAGAGATGCTTCGAGTCCCTCGCTGAAATCAGATATGTCAAAAAAGGGATTTTGAACTTGAGAGTCCACCCATACACCTATACTTCCATTAACCCAGACTTGAACTTGCAGCATTTCATAATAGAAAACATGTTTATTTACAACAAATTCATTATTAAAAGAAGCATTGACAAGGCTAATGTTAAAAATGAATACTAAAATTAAAAGAATAAAGAAATTTATATAATTTTTCATAAATTTCACCTATATATGATCTTTACATTTTCATAATATAATTGACGAAAAAATATATATGCTTTTATATATTTTTATTTTAATTTATTATTCTAAGAAGAAAATTGGAATAAAATCAACTAAACTATAATAAGTAATCGAAAATAGTAACTAACCATGAATATTCACAACAACTTCTCTAATAATAATTAATTTATTTATTTTATTTTTCTTAAAGTGGTAGTGTATGATTAGAACTGAAGCAAAGACGACGATTCCAATAATTATATACCCAATCAGATGCATGGAAAACGGTAGCTTGAAACCAGATTCAACAACTTTGAACTAGATAATCATTCTATCAATAGTAACTTCTCTAGGTGGAATAACTCCACCACTGTGTATAATATAGGTTTTATGATCATTCCATCGTCCTTTCGAAACAGTATATTCAAATGGAATGCCAATCTTAGTGAAAACAAAATCAAGACCATATGGCTTTATAAATTCAATGAGAATTGTTTACATATATGCTTTAAATTTGATCTTAGTGAAAGTTTTGATATTATTCTAGTTTATTTATATGTTATAAAAATCATTTCAGGTCTGGAGTTCAAGAATAAGTCCTACTGGACTTTCGGTATTAACTTATCAAATATTAGACTGACAGTTATGGACTTGGAATATACTACTTTTATCTTGATTTACACAGTATATCTGCGTTATTTCATTCAATTTTTTAAAGCATTTAGAGAACAATGGACTGTATTGTCTACTGTATTTTTTGAAATGTATTTCAATTAATGTTTTTATGGTGTTTCATCTTTTAAATTTCATGAAGGCTATGGTGGATTGTAAATTTAAGATTGTAAGTGCTGTATTTTTAACTTTCTTATTTGTTATAGCTTATTGTAATGTTGGAACTGCAGATGATTTGAATGTAGATTTAAAGGAAAGATTATTGATATCAGTTGAGGAGGATGGGACGGTAATAATAATTATTGATGTTTCACTTAAAGAGCCATTTATTGATTTGTCGAGGATTAGTAGTGTAGAGAAAATTCCGAGTATGGTTGAGATTTCATATCGAGGTGGCTTCATAAATATTATGGTTAGATATGAGGATGTTAGGGTTGATGATGTAAGGTTATTTGCTGATGAGATTGCAGAGGAAGTTTCATTTAAACTTGGTGTTGAGAGACTTCTTTTTTGGAAGACTGATTTTAGTGATTGGATTGACGAGATTACTGGTAAGTGGAAGAGCTTTGTTATATTTTACTATAATTTAACTTTTAGTAGAATGTTGTATGAGAAGTTGGTTGATAGGATTTTAGATGTAAAGTTTGATGATGGATTTTCACTTATTATTAATGAGAAGTTTATGGAGAATGTTTCAGCATTTAACATACATTTATATCCAAATCAGAAATTATTTGTACAGAAAGTTATTCCGCAATATTTTAAATTTAAGGTTGGTGGGATATATGTGCTTGATGTACTTAGATTATTAAATGTAACTGGAAGTTTAAAGACGCATAGTAAAGCTCAGCAGAGTATTATTGATGTTTCATTTTATAGTCCAAGGGAATGGAAATATGTATTTATTGACATTTACATACCTGTGCCATATACTGTTCTACGCCATTATATCTTAAATCTAAATGTTGAAGGAATAGAATTTACTAATAATCCATGGGGAAGAGATGAAAGCTTAAGTCATATACCTGGAAAAAGCATAGATGACATCAAGTTCAAATTTAAAATTGTTCAAAAAGAATATGAAGTAAAATTTGAAATTAACTCTCTTAAGATTATTGGAATTTTAATGATATTTTTGACATCTATTTTACTTGGATTTATAATATATAGAATGAAGTTGAAGAGAAAAGGGATGCTAATTAAAGGTTAGATAGCTTTAGTTGTAAATTTTAGTGAATGACATTGTTTTATTAATATATTCGTCAGGGTTATAATATTTTGGGGAGATATTTGCCAAGTTTAAGAAATGATGAGTGGAGAGAGTGGTTGGAGTATGCTGAAGAGGATAGAGAGGAGGCTCATGATAGATTTAATCATGGGAAGTGGAGGGAAGCATGCTATCATGCTCAGCAATCTATTGAAAAATTGTTGAAGGCTTTAACTTTAAAGAGTGGTGTTTTTATTCCAACTCATGATATTGTTAGTTTGTTGAAATATATTGAAGATAAGTATGGAGTTAAAGTTTTAAATGTAGTTGTTGTAGAAGAGGAGTTGCGTGAGCTTACGATTCATTATTATGCTTCCAGATATCCAAATGCTGGTCGTCGATTTAAAATAAAGTATGATAAGAAAACAGCAGAGAAATGTATAGAAGTTATGGAGAAGATTTGGAGGAGAGTTGGAAAATTATGTTGAAACTTGGATTAATTTGGAATGGAACTAGAGCTGAAGATGTTTTAAGAGAATTTCTAGATGACTTAAGGAGTAAAGGTGTTGATTTAAGAACAGTTATTGTTATAGGCTCTAGAGCTAGAGGGACATGGAAAACTTCTAGTGACATAGACTTAGTAGTAATAGTTAGAAGTGAAAGAGATTTAAAAAATGTTATTTTAGGAAGAAATGTTGGAATTATTGATCCTAAACCATATACAATTAGTGAAGCTAAAGAAGCCTTAAAGAACTTTGATACAACCATTATAGAGGCATTGGAATATGGATTAATAGTTTATGATAGCGGATTTTGGAAACATTTAGCTAAAGAGTATAAGGAAAAATGGAAAGATAAAGTGAAAATTATATATGACGAAAAAGGCAATATTTCCCAAATATATTTGACAAATTAATTACAATTATATTATTTGATGAGAATTTATTTTACCTTTTTATAAAAAATTAGACTTATAATTATAATTATAATTAGACTGATTATAATTGAGTAACCAGTAATTTGATTTAAGAATTTTTGGAAGTTAATTTTGAAACCTCTTTCTACAGCTTTAAATTTAATGTATAGTTCATCGATTTTTCTCCAGCTAGAAAGTCTTTGAAGGGTGGATTTTCAATATTTATAATTCTACCTTTAGTGTTGATTGACATTTTTTCTGGTATTTTCGCATCAAGAATTATAAATTTTAGACCTGCTGGCTTATAGATGAATATCCAAATGGAGGATGCAAATGAATTAGTGTTTGCTATTAAAGGTCCTGTAAAGTTAAATAGGTCAAAAAGATTGAAAATGAAAATTTCATCTGCCTTATAGTTGTAATAATTTAGAATTCTTCTTTGATACATTAATCTATAATGAACATTTCCATAGTCATCTGTAATCATTTCAAAAAATAATCTCCAAAACTTGTTGGCATTATCTCTATCAATTAGAGTTAAAAATCCTTCTTTCGGCTTTGATTGCATAAATAGGTTAATAGCTCTTGAAATGTCTAGGTTTTCTATAATGTAACGATAATACATACGGTTATAGATTTTTCCGCTTAATGGAGAAGTGAAGAATATTCTCTTTTTAGATAGCAATTTTGAATGTCCACCAAGTATTTTGGTCCATCTTTTACATAATTTGTCAGCATAAAATTCGGCTTCTTCAGAACTTATTTGCTCTAAATCATACTCTATCCCTAAATTTGCGATTCCATCATTCCATACTCTTAGGCCATAATTTAAGAGGCCTTTGTTGATATCAGAGATATCGAAAAAATGGTGCGGTACTAATGATTCCACAGAGAGCAGTATACTTCCATTCTCATAAACATGGATTTGGATGTGCTCGTAGAACCATATTTTTATGCCTATAGTTGCTGGGTTAACAATAGAATCAATTGTTTGAAGTTTGTTTTCAATTGAAATATTACTTGAAAATACTATTAACATGAAAATTAACATGTAATATTTATTACTTATTTTCATCTTCATGAGGTAAATTCCTAAATATATATGTTTTGACTTTATTATCATGATGATAAACCTGATAATAAATAAAAATGCTAAAATCGTATTCCTACTTCTTATCACATTATCAATTGGCCTTCCAGCCCTATCAAAAATAGAAATAAGACCCCAAACCGTCATAGATTTGACTGGCCTCTTATGGCATGGAGAAAGCTCCTATGAAAATTATAATGAACATAGCCTAGAACCATATAACCCAAATTATTTCATTATTGAACTATTTTATTCTCCTAGTGAAATTAATTTGCAAATTAGATATTATTGTTTTTATTGTAAGACGCTTCATGCAATAGATCTCTATACTGATGGTGCTGGAAGCGGAGAATATTACCTAGGATTAGATCACGCTGCAACGTATATTGACATCCATTATTATGATAGTCAACCCGATTATGGCGATGTAGATTATTGGAGCAAATGCTATTTAGCTATACCTGAGAGTTAAATTAGTCGAAAATAAATAGTATAATTAGGGTTACACTGATTTTACGGACATAATGCATTATAATAGTCTCTTTAACTCTGTAGAAAATAAAGTTCTATGTTATTAGTAAATAAAATCGCTATACTGGAAATAACTTCTTAAGAGTTGTGATTTTCTAGAAAATTATATAAACTAGGTATATTTCCTAATTGCTATCAGATTGACTGATTTAAGTACAAAATTAATCTTAAGAAATTCATGAAAAATACAATTATAGTGTATGTAAATTAAATTTTAGAAGATTTTTGTTGCATAAATTATGAAAAATTCATTGGCTATAAATGTTAAAATGAAATTTCTCTAGATTTTATTCAATTTCTAATGCATTTTTAGTAAAACAATAATGTTTAAATAATTTGTATGACATTTTTGTATTGGTGATTTTGTTGTCAATTATATCGGTTAGGGTTAGTGATGATGTTAAGAGGAAGATGCGTCGATTTAAGAATGTTAATTGGGCTGAGTATATCCGAAGAGCTATTGAAAAGAAGATTAGAGAGGAAGAAATGAAAATAGCCTGTCTAATAATGGATAGTTTAGCTGAGAAGACTTCAGGTAGGTGGAGTGGAGTTGATGAAATTAGAAAGTGGAGAGAAAGGCGTGGTAGGAGAAAGTGAAGTGAATATTGTCGTTGATGCATCAGTCATTGTGAAATGGTTTGTTAAGGAGGAATATAGGGATAGAGCTTTAATGCTTAGAAAAATGCATGTTCATGAGAAATGTCTTCTTATAGCTCCTAAACTAATTATCTATGAAGTTTGTAATGCTTTAAGATTTAATCCAGAATTTGAAGAGGAAGATGTAATGAAGGCTTCTGAGGCCTTATTTCAAATACATCTTAAATTAGAAGATTTAATGATGGAGGATGTGTTTAAGGTGATAAGAAATTCCTTTAAGTATAATATTACGTTTTATGATGCGTCGTATTTAACGTTAGCCGAGAAAGAAGGATGTCCATTTGTAACTGCAGATGAAAAGCTATATAGAAAAATTAGAGAAAATCCACTTGTTTACTTGTTATCTTCTGAAAGATTTTATGAAATCATTTCCTAAATTATCTTAGATTGATGCTTTTTGAAGGTCTTTTAGATCAAAGAGTAGGTATCCTTCATTTTTTAGATTTTGTTTATTTTGGATTTTTTTAGCGATTATGCCATAGTATATTTTGCCTTTAATGTTTAGTTTTTCAGTTTTGATTTTTAGTTGATTGATTATTCTTTTTACATTGTTTTGGGTTAGGTTTTTCCATTTGACATCGATGGCTATGTATTTTTTCTTGTTTTTATTGTATCCTAGTATGTCGATTTCTAATGCTTCTCCTTTTTTGGTTTTCCACCATTGGCGTCCCATTTTTATTATTTGGAATGGGGTTTGGTTTGTTTTGTAGAGGAATTTTTTGGCTATTTTTTCGAAGATGGGTCCCATGTAGGTTGGGAGGTCTTCTTTTATTTGTTTTAGTATTATTTGTGGTTTTTCTTCTTCAATTAAATCTTTGTTGGGGTATATGTATTTGAACCAGAAGTTGAAGTAGTTGTCTTTTATATGGTAGAGTCTTTTCTTTGTTTTGGGTTTTTCTAGTATTGGTGTTTCGTAGTCTACTATTTCTAGTAGTTGTAGTGTGTCGAGATATCTTGATACTGCTGCTTTGTCTAGGCCGGTTATGTTTGATATTTCTACTACTCTTCTATATCCATCTGCAAGTGCGTTTAGTATTAGCTTATAGTTTCTTGGTTCTCTTAATTCTTGTCTTAGTAGGTTTTCAGCTTCCTCATATAATACGCCGCCTTTACTGAGAAATAGATTTGAAATGTTTTCATAGAAGCTTAATTTATCATCTAGTTTTGCTAGGTAGGCAGGTGTTCCTCCTATGGCACCATATATGTATAGTACTTCTTCGAAGCTATAGCTTTGTATGAATTTCCAGATACTTCTAATGTCTAACTCAGTTACTTTCCACTGTCCTGTTCTTCTACCGTAGAGAGGGCTTTTGTGGCTTAGAATTTCTGTTTCCATCATTCCAATACTTGATCCACATATTATCAGCATTATGTCACTTCTTTTCGATAGATGTTCATCCCAAATTTTCTGGAATAAGGATGTAATACCTCTATCAAGTTCTATCAAGTAGGGGAATTCATCAAAAACTATGACTAATTTTTCTCTTGAAGATTTCCATTCTAGAAATTCTCTGAAGAGATCTTCCCAATCAATGAAGGTTATTCTTGAGAAACTTTCTCTTTCAAGATATTCAGCCATCTTCTTAGCCATCTTCAATAAATTTAATTTAATACTCGTCTTCTCGCATAAGAAGTATATGTAAGGCTTATTTTTAAGGAAATTTAATATTAATGAAGTTTTTCCAATTCTCCGTTTACCATAAATTACTATGAATTGTGCTTCATCACTAGCATATCTTTCTTCAAGAAAATTTAATTCAACTTCTCTATCAACAAATTGTTGATTCATAATTAATATAATTTAGAATCAACATATAAATGTTTTTAAATGAAACAATAACCTAAAGTTCTTAAAGCAACTTACCAAATATGGATGGGATTTCCATGCTAAAGAGTATCAGGGAACTTGATGTTAATTTGTGGAAGAAAATTATGAAACTATATATGGGAAACCATTAACTACGTTTATCTAGTTTATGATTTGATATATGAAATAGACAATACAGATGTATACTTCAATGTAAGAGATGAAGTTATTTCTGGCTATATTTTAATTTGGAGAGGATAGAGAGGGTATGGTATTCATGTTTGAGGTGAAGCCCTTAATTTAATTAGTATGATCCCAGTGAATAAAGATTCAGTTATACAGATTTATGATGATCAGCTTTTAAAACTCCTTATTGAATACTTGGATAGAGCTGGTAAAGTTTACAGGCATTTAGGTTATAGGATTAGTGGAGAACAAAAATGGGTCTTCTTTAAAACCCATTAATACAACTTTATTTATTCAGCCACTTCAATAGCTCTTGTTGACTAGTCTTCATTGCCCTAATATTTTTAAAGGCCTTTTCTAACCTTGTCAATGCTCTTTCCACTCGTTC
>JANZKD010000055.1 GCA_025061245.1 Candidatus Culexmicrobium profundum | reverse complement strand
TTTAGATGTGTGTGGAATGGAAATTGACTTGTTTTCTCCTCTTCTATTAATTTGAGAGTTATTAGTACTGCCTTATGCTTATAGAAGGTTTCAGGTCTAAACTTTGTATATCTGAAGAACTCTGAAATATTTGGTTTTAAACCCTGCTTTTCCATGTCGTGAAGCTTTAATATTATCTTGAAAATCATTATTGACTTAATTTTAATTGCCATTACATTTTCTCCATAATGATCTATTGCTTAACCGTAATACGACAGTACGCAACGCCCCTTAAATATATATTTTACGTTTTTTCGTATACCGAGTGATCGGTACACTTAAATACAGTAATGCCCATTACTATTTCAAGCGTTGTGGAGTTTATGGTAAAAGAAACATATCATGGAATTGATGCTTCTAAGGAAGCATTACAAATAAATGAGAAGTCTAAAAAACAAGTCTTACACGGCTTCCTAAATGAAGTCTTCTCTGACACAATTGCAGAAACACTTCTAAGAGTCCTAGATTTCCATGTTGGGAGGAAAATGGGTAAAAATCTAGTTGAAAGTATACTTGAAAATCCAATTGAAACATATGAAGCCATATACAGCTTTTTTGGCGCAGCGGGCGCCGTAAGAGCATTAGAAATATCAATTGCAAAACAGGTTAAGAAAAAGTATGAAATAATAATTGACAACCGATTAATAACAAAGCTAAAAAATGGAGATAATCGACCCATACTAGCCACAGCACTAAAAATACACCTAATAAAAATAGGCAAACTATACGATTTAATAAACACCATAAACAACATAGAAAACGAATAACTCTAAACCTCCAATAATTTTTACAAGCCAAAGACAATGGCACTAGCAAAACAGTGGTCATTATCACATCAAAATAACTTATACCACTACAGCTCCCCCACCATCCTACTTCAAATTAAATCCAGCATATCTAAACTTTTAGATTTAGGCTCCATGAATAAGAAACCGTTTTGTATATTGTTGGAGCATATTATTCATGGTGATCTTATTGGTTGATATTAGTTTTGGAGTTAGGGTTCCAAGCTTTCCTGTTGATGGTAGTGGTGCTGAGGAGTTTATTAGTCAAATTCATGGTTTCCTAACTGAGTTTGAGGATTACTTTGATTCTGCATGGATTTGTGATCACTTTATTCCTTGGGCCGACTTTGTTGATAAAAGGACTCCAACATTAGAGGGCTTTTCAGCTCTAGCCTACTTCTCGGCTATTTATCGTAAATTGAAGTGGGGTAACATTGTTCTATGTAATAGTTATAGGAATCCAGCATTACTAGCCAAGATGAGTGCTACAATTCAACTTCTATCTAATGGGAGATTCATTCTAGGTATTGGTGCTGGATGGAAGGGTGATGAATATATTGCCTATGGATATGAATTTCCACCTGCACGGGTTAGGATTAGGCAGCTTGAAGAAGCAGTTCAAATTATTAGGATAATGTGGACTGAGGGAAAGGCTACATTCCAAGGCAAATATTATAGGGTTGTTGATGCAATTTGTGAGCCTAAGCCAAAACCCACCCCACCAATAATGATTGGAGGTGGAGGTGAAAAGCTAACCTTAAGAGTTGTAGCTAAATATGCTGATTGGTGGAACATACCAAACGCTTCACCTAAAACATATAAACATAAACTTGAAGTCTTAAAGAAGCATTGTAGAGCAGTTAATAGGGATTTCGATGAAATAGTAAAAACTCTATCAACCATGATTGCATTATGCAAGAATAAAACTGAAGCACTAAAACTAGCTGAGAAAAGCCCCTTCATAAGGAAGGGATATGAAGAAAACTACATTATCGGAGACCCAGAAAGAGTTGCAGGTAAAATTAAAGAGTACATTAAACTAGGCGTAAAAGTATTCATAATAAGATTCCTAGACTTCCCCAAATTAGATGGAGCAAAACTATTCCTCCAAGAAGTAATTCCAAGAATCCATTGACTCAAAGTATTTTCTTAACTATCACTATTATCAAGGCAGAGTTTCAATTAAACTTCCTCTCATCTCTCTGATCAAAATTTCTGAAGAGGGCCCTGAAGGTTTCAATCTATTTTTCTTCAACTCTTCAATTGAAAACGAAGCTTTAACCATCTCTTTAAAGAAGGACTCTAAGTAATCTTCAACTAAACATGAACGAATTACTTCTTCAATTTCATTACTTAATCTTCTTAAGGTTCCATGCTTCCTTAAAACAGCCTCCTTAAATCTTAGCCATAATTTCTCATCTATGTATAAGCTTATCTTCACCGTTATACCGCCATAACTCTAAAAGAAGTAAAAAAGTATATAAATACTTCACAGCTAACTTGAAATTTATTAAATATCAGACAAGAGGACATTCAATTCTCTTGATAGAAAATTAAGACATATAAAAGCAGTATCGAGTATACTAACAAGTGATAATGAAATAAATTACATAACTACAACTTAAACCTATACCTCTCAACTGAAATATTCAATCTCTGAAGCAATCTATGCTGCTCATAAATCTGCTTATCGGAAAGACTCTCCCTAAAACCACCCCTAACATTCAAAAACTCATATACACGCGACTCATTCAAAACTAAGCTGGCCTCCATTGGACTAACACTCCTATTAGCAATATACAAGGTTAACACAACTTCACTTCCACTTCTATAAATAGTGCCAAGATAAGCTGGAGTATTATGCCTAGACATGTTGAAGAGTAAATTTAAGTCTGCAATTGATGGAGCAGTGCGTGGAACTGGATGCGTATGTAAAACAGCAACTGCAAATCCATGATCCACATGTCTAAAGGGAATAATTGCACCACTAAACAAACCCTGACTAATTATGGGGGAAACATATCCATCCTCATAAACAATAATAGCATACTCAGCATCCTTAGGCATACCAGCCAACTTCTTAGCCAATGAGAAGAGCTTAAACTTCAAATCCCTACTATTTATAGCCATATTATCTCCAAGGCTTAAGAAGATAATTCACTTAAATATGTTATCAAGATTAAATTTAACAACACTACCCAAATAACAGGTATTGCCGAAGAGAAATGCAAACGTGAATTTATCAGCTTATTAGAAAATACCAATTTATCCTCTAAATTTTAGGCCGAGATCCTTAAGTCTAGCGAAGTGATCATCACGGCTTTCCAATTCCTCATCATATGCCATAGCTGTGGCTGCAATTATTAAATCTGCATCTGGAATTAATTGACCAGCCTCCTTAAGCTTTTCATATAATTGACAATAGACTTCTACAACCCTATTGTCGATAGTATAAATATTGAACACTTCTTCAAATAGGGCTTTAACTCTACTCCTCTTCCCCCCACCTATCCCCCTCAATATTTCAATTAGAGAAATTATTGAGATACTCCCATAACGATACTCTCCACTTCTAATCATGTCAATTATAATAGAAGTATCAAATAGAACCATAAATTCACCTCAAGGAGAATTTTTCTCTAAACTCTTTAATCGACTCTTCAATTTCCCTTAAATCCTCATCAGACAATAAACTTCTCAGCTTTCTGAAGGATTCAAGTCTACGGAGATACTCATATTCACGGTAAATTTTTAATAGGAAGGAGCTCCAATCCTCACTACCCTTACCCTTCTCCAGAATCCTCTTAACATCCTCCAATACAGATATAGTTACATAACGTTTACTCAACTATATCACCATATAACTATATAACCATAACAATATAACTTTAACTACTAACAAGTAAATAAGCTAAACTCTAAAGCACATCTGATTTATTAGAAAAAATCATAAACTCATACCCTATGCTATCATGATTACTTTAAGTTAACTTGCTAATGCCATTTTTATCGTTTAATAATAACATGCTATCATAACAGTCTATCTCTCAGCCTCCTCTCTTATTCTTCGTCTAATTTCTTTAATCGTTCGACGTATGGAGGCCTTCAAGTACAAGTAGGTTGAGGAGAGAATGAGGAATAGGAGTATAATTGTAACAAAGAACATAATTGTAATGAAGCCAATTTGCTTCCAAGCCTCCCATGCCAGGAAAACTATTATAACAGATATAATGTGTAATTGAAGCCACCTACGTGGCCTCCTCATTCTCGGCAGAACATAGTTATATAGAAACCAATACTTCACAGCCTCAAAATTAATTCTCTTAGCCTCCATCAATTTTCGAGAAAAACTTTCTTCTAATAGAGATAATGCTTCACGCTCAATCATGCTTGCCACAACTATCCTTTCAGGAGACATTCTTCTAACCTTGCTTAACAGTTTAGGCCGCAATATAATTGAGATAATCTTATTATAATAATATAAACGACCTAAAAGAAAGAGAATGAGGAATGCTAGGGCAGACTCCACGGAAAAGTTAATGAAATCTATAAAGCCTATACAGAAGTAATCATCTAAAACTCTGTATAACTGGAAGGCCACTGGCATATATGTGAAGAAAGCTATAATGCATGGAATAATTAATCCCGTAAACTGTATAGATTTTGTAGAGTATAGGTTTATGAGGAGACGTTTAGCCTCCTCTATACTTTCAATCCCCCTCATACTACAACTTTACACTCACATCAATAATCATATTTCAATATATGAATAATTGGGGAAACGGTTTTAAGGAGAATGGAATACTAAGTTACTGCATGTAGTAGCTAACTAAATATCCATTTACTTTATGTGGGAATAATTGAATTTACCTCCTCTTCTTAACAGCTCTATCATAGAAAAGCCAATTCTCAACTGCCTCTGGATCATGTCTCCTAAGCTCTTCGAGGGCCATCTCCCTTATCTCCCTAGTAGTAACAGCCTCCTTCACCCTCAATCTTTCCTCAAGCCTTTGAGCTATTTCCCTAGCAACCTTAACTTCAGCACCAGCCTTCACAAGAGCTGTGACAAGCTTCTCCCTAATGAAGGGCTCCTCTCTACCATCCCTCTTAACAACTTTAAAAGTTTCCATTAAATTCACCTCAAGTTTAGAATTAAAATATGTAAAATATAAACATGACTATAGTAAAATGAAAAATACGCATTCCCACAGAATATAATTGTTAAGTCTGCATGAAGCATAATTTTATAAGTCTACTGGATAATAGACTATTCAACATTGAAGAAATTAATGATAAGTGATTAAAGCATCTTAATGTTAAATTGAATTTGAAATGACCTGGAATTATAATTATCTATTAACAGGTATAATTCTAACCTGCCTTATTTCAAAGATCACTGCATTAAATAAAGCTCATAGGGCTGGGAAGGGAAAACTTCCACCAAGGGAGGAGTGGTATGCTGAGCATCCCTCCCCTGGGAGAAAATTTCTGGTTAGAGTTGGAGAGTTCTTTGTCTGGATTTTTTGGCTTGAATTAATTGTCTACCCCGCTTTACTCTCCATTAACCTCATATCCCCATATCCAAACTTGACACTTAACCTGCTTGGCCTAACCCTTTTTACTGCAGGCTTCCTACTTCAAGATTGGAGTATTATTGCTCGTGGTAGATACTTAACTGATTGGGAAATGCCTAGTGATCATAGATTAGTTACTTGGGGTCCATACAAGTATATTCGCCACCCCTACTATACTGGATACTTTCTAATGTTTATTGGATGGCTCATTTTATGGCTAAAACCATCAGCTATATTACCAATACTCTCAATTCCAGCAATAATATACGTGGCAGGGGAGGAGGAAAAACTACTAGTAAAGCGATTTGGAAGCAAATATATCGAATACATGGAGAAGACTGGTAAATTTCTACCCAAATAATTTAATGATTAATTGTGTTACTAAATTTATTTTCAGTAACACATATAAACAGTTAACACAAAAATTGAAATCGGTGTCACAATGAAGCTTAACGCTAAAAACTTAACCCTCATAGCCATCCTCTCAGCCCTAAACGTTGCAGTTGCATCCTTGAATAAATATCTTCCAAGAGGACCAATAAGCCTAGGCCACATAACTATTGACGCCATACTCTGCACAATCATATTCCTCTCATCAATCATTCTAACAGAGAGGCAGGGAACTGCATCCATAATTGGAATCATCACAGGCTTGTTAATGATAATTATTGGTGGAAAACCAATAGCAGTTATTTCATGGCTAATTAGAGGATTAACCTTCGACTTAACCCTCACCCATCCTAAAAATTATGGTTTCAAGTGGTTTGCATTGGCAGCATTTCTAAGCTTCCTCCTACAAACCATTATTGGAAAAGGTCTCGCACTGACATTAACCATGAATATGGAAGCGTTGATGCCCAGCATGAAAATAGTATTGTTAATGGCATTTTTAGGTGGAATAATCTCAATTATTGGAGCATATATTACAGTTAAGCTCACTCCAACCATCAAACAGCTATGGGGGACTTAAATTTGAAGATTGAAGTTAAACCCATTGGAACTGTAAAGCGAGAGGATCAAACAAAAATAATTGTAGAGAATGAATATGTGGATGCACTTGAGAAAATTGAATGCTTCTCACACCTAATAATAATATACTGGCTCCACAAAGTTGAAGATAATCACAGGAAAATTGTAAAGATAAAGCCAAAGCTTAAAGAAACACCAACCCTAGGAGTCTTCGCAACAAGATTTCCAGCAAGACCAAACCCAATTGGATTAACCACCGTAAAGCTATTAAAGAGAAATGGAAGTACACTTATAGTCGATGGACTTGACGCAGAGGATGGAACACCAATCCTAGACATCAAGCCATACATTCCAATCTATGACGAACCTAAGGGAAGAGTTAAACTCCCCAAATGGGTTGAAAAACACATCAAAAACCACAAACACTTTGAAAATCACACCTACAAGGACATTTTAAAAATGATTGAGCAATATTACAGGATACAATAAATCAATTCACAATACAATTTAAGCACTAGCATTATAGATTAACGATACTAACAACTACTAAACAATACTCGAATCTACGGCTAGTTAAGTTTGAAACTCACTTATTAAGGCGGCCTCCATCTCCTACACTCAGAATAAGGTCTGGTTGGATCTATTGCTGATGCTGGAAACTTGCAGACCTCCTTTCTAACATCAACCTCTGTTGGCGGTGTAGTTGCTGTGCAGTAATATTTGTCATCTTCCTTCTTAAGCCAGGGACATGGAATCTTATATCCCCCAGTTAAGCTTTATAAAGGTGAAACTTAAACTTTATTATTGTCTAGTTTGAAGAAACATAAAAAGAGGGGAGATCAACTATCTCTTTTCTCAGAAAACTTCATATATACTGGGATTGCCGCAAGAATCGTTATGGAGCTGAAGATGTATGCGAGTCTGGGTGATTCCAAATCGCTCAGTATCCCCATTAAAGCCATTCCCAAGGCGTTGAAGGGCAGTATTAATGTTCTTCTAAGACTTATTACAGTCGCCCTCTCCCCACTTGGAATATAATTGTTTATCCATGTGTCTAGAGTTGGAGTAAGCATTCCAAATCCAATCTCAAATGGTATACTAGCCAGTATGAAGATGTATGGATTATTTGCGAACGTCATGGACATGTAGGAGAGTGAAGTCAATAGGATGGATGCTATTGCAGATTTCTTAAAGCCGAAAAGCTTAGTCATTCTACCTCCAAGATAACTTCCCAACCCAATGGTAGCCATGAAAATGGAGCTCGTCAAGCCTAAAAGCCATTTACCAGCCCCTAAACCCCTCATGTATGGAGCCCATGTTAGAGTGAAGCTTGGCCTACACAAACTTACTATAAAGGAGCTTACAGTCAGTAGGATTAAGGATTTACACTTGAAGAGTATGTTGACACCCCTCATCAAGAGCTCCCCATAGCTTCTCCCCCTAACCTCAACAACCTCCCCTCTACCACGGGTGAGAGTTAAGGCGAGGATTGAAGCTGTGAAGCTTGATATGGCTCCAGCTGCAAAGGGGAGTTCAAGGCTATACTCAGCTATCAATCCACCAGTAAAGGCTCCCATAATGCTTATGAAACGTGACAGTATTCCAGCGTTACCAAGTATTATTGAAAGTTTTTCACTTTCACCCTCCTCTCTAAGCGAGTCTACAAGCCATGCTAGGAAGGCTCCACTATAAAGGGCTGATCCAATGGCCGCTAGAAACTCAGCTAAAAGGAATTGATATAAAGTTCTTGAGAAACTATAAACTGCTAGTCCAATGCCGAAAAATAGGCATGCTAGAGCAGTTACTCGCCCCCTACCATACTTGTCAGCCAACCCACCAGTTGGATAATCTAGTATGGCGCTGGAAATCATGTATAAACCGTCAACCAATGCTACACCCTTATAATCCAAACCCCTCTCAAGGAGGAAGACAACGTATACTGAAGCTATAAAGGATGTAGAAGCAGCAATCAATGATGATACAATGTAATAAATGTACTCTGGACTTAGAGGAGTCTTAAAATGAAACTTTCCTTCACTTCCAAGGGCATCACCGCGCTATAAAATGTAAACTAAACAACCATATAATCTCTACGGTTAAAGTAGTACAAGGGGTTTTTATAGTAGTTACAGAATCTTAGTGTGGTGTTTAATTTGCTTTTAAAGCCTAAAGGTTTAACAATAATATCACTAT
This sequence comes from Candidatus Culexmicrobium profundum, assembly GCA_025061245.1. Lineage (GTDB taxonomy): Archaea > Thermoproteota > Methanomethylicia > Culexarchaeales > Culexmicrobiaceae > Culexmicrobium_A > Culexmicrobium_A profundum. Next base: position 1,351 of record JANZKD010000055.1, on the reverse strand, counting down.
TAGCTCTTCTCCAATCAATGCTTATGATAGCATTCTTCTACATAATGCTATTCGGAGAAGTTGAATTGATAAAAATTAACATTCCAACATCCATGTTCCAGATAATTGGAAGCATATTCATCATACTTGGACTAGGCGGACTCATCTCAGCCTACGGGTTATGGCAGCTGGAGAAGTGGGGTTACTGGGGGATAATTCTAACAAGCATATCCACAATAATATTCGATTTATGGGGCTTAACCATACAATACATGGCAATAATAGGATTAGTTCTACCAATAATATTATTAGCATACATACTGCCTAGAAGACGCAACTTTCTAGGCGGATTCAAATCGTAAATCCAGTCTATAAGGTGAAGAAGAACAGTAAATTAACACCATAATTCAAGGCTAAAATACACTGCCTCACCATACTCTTTGAAGCCGCCGCAATCCTTACATAAAACAATCTTTAAATCATAAACTCCAGGAGGTAGACTTTCAGGTATCTTTGCCTCAACTAGGTGGGAGGGACGGAAACCCTCAGCTCCATGATCTATAAGGCTGTGAAGTCTATGAGATAATGATCTAAGTTCAAGCCTCTGATCATCCAAGTACACCTCTATTTCACCTAGTGAAAATTTAGGCCACAAATCCTCCCTACTTAGATCACTTAAATCAAATCTCCCCTTTTCACGATAAATTCTCTCAGCACCCCTCACTGTATGAAATATGTCCATGGGCACAAATTCTATGAGAAGTGTTCTCTCAGGGGTTTCAGCTACAGTTAAACGGTAAACCTCAATTTTATCAAATCTAGCATCAAGTCTAAATTCAGGGGGCTTAACAGCTACATGCCACCCATAAAATTCAAGAGTCTTCCTACCATAATTACCATCACAAATAAAGACGTGATGATAAAGGGCTTCAGGAACAAGCATTTCATAAAAGCCATCATCACCCGTTTTAACTATAGCAGTCCCACCTGGAAAACCGTAGGGATTGGCAAACATTACATAGGCCCTTCTAGGTCTACCATTAAAATCAGTAATTCTACCATAAACTCTAACTAGGTTGGGAATCTTAACACTCCACTTAAATTCACCTAATTCAACATCAGCATAAGATGCATTAGCAATCTTCTCATCAAGCCTAATCCTTCCAACGAGAATTGATGGAAGAAGAGGGTTAACACACTTCTCCAACCTACATGAACCCTCATAAATAACCCTTCCATTTAAATTGAAAACCCTTACATCAACACTCCTACCTGAAAATTCTTCAACAAAACTATAAGCCTCCCTACACTTAGGAGAAAAATAGACAGTTAAGCGGGGATAGCTCTCATAGCAGACTTCACCATACCAAGG
>JANZKD010000054.1 GCA_025061245.1 Candidatus Culexmicrobium profundum | reverse complement strand
TGATATGCATTTTATAATGTCCCTTTATGAGTCAAGGGCTACTTATGATGGTTTAACAAAAACGTTAACTCTATTATTTTGGGTTTTAATGATATTTATTGATTCACTATTGTTTTACTTAGCCTTCACTTTTGGCTACAACTATATTGCTTACTTGGTGGCATTTTTGATAACTTTTATTTCCATATTTCTCCTAGTTGTTCCCTTTCTTTTTTCTCCTAGAGGTTATGAGATAACCTTGGATGGTGTTGTTATTCGAAGAATATTTAAGAGTTTTCTTATACCTAGAGATGCAATTTCAAGTGTTAGGCGATTTAATTGGAGTTGGAGGCATTTAAGGCTGTTGGGTTGTGGTGGTGTCTATGGGTTTTTCGGCCTCTTTTCTTTTAGAGGGATTGGAAGAGTTTGGATGTATGTCACTAATAGGTATAATCTTGTATTGATAGCTACTAAGGATAATACTAAGTATCTAATTAGTCCTGAAAATCCTGATGAATTTGTAGTGAAATTAAATAGTTTTCTTAGTAAATTTCCGAGCAAAAGCTTTATAGCTATTTGATGAATTGAGCTTAAGATTGTTGCAATGTGTGGAGGGGTAGGAATTTATGGGGAATAGTCGTGAGGAATATGCTGTTAAGGTTTATGGTTTAGTTAAGTATTATGGTAAAATTAAAGCTTTGGATGGATTAACTTTTCACGTTTTTCCAGGTGAGATTTATGGTTTAATTGGACCTAATGGTGCTGGTAAGACAACTACTCTTCGTATAGTTGCTACTCTTTTGAAGCCGACTTCTGGTGTTGTTAAGGTTTTTGGTTTTGATGTGGTTGATGATGCTGAGGATGTTAGAAGGATAATTAGTTATCTCCCAGAGGAGGCTGGAGCTTATAAGAATTTGAGTGGTAGAGAGTATCTTGAGTTTATGGCTTCCTTTTATGCTAGAGATGAAGATGAATTGAATGAGATGGTTGAGGAAGCGTCGAAGATTTCTGGACTGGGTGATCGGCTTGAGGATAAGGTTAAAACTTATAGTAAGGGTATGAAGCGTAGGCTTCTAATTTCACGGGCTTTAATGATTAAGCCTAAATTGGCTATTTTAGATGAGCCTACTGCTGGTTTGGATGTCTTACATGCATTTCATGTTAGGAGGATAATTAAGGAGTATGTGGAAAAGTTTGGTGTTACCGTTCTTTTATCTAGTCATAATATGCTTGAGGTTGATTATCTCTGCGATAGAGTGTCTTTAATTCATAAGGGAAGAATTTTAGTTGAGGGTAGACCTAATGATTTAAAGGCTGAGTTTGATGCTTCTAATCTTGAAGAAGTTTTTGCGAAGGTGACTGATCTTGCCTAGTTCATTTAAGATTTTGTTGGAGAAGGAGATTAAGGAGATTTTGAGGGATCCTAAGGTAGTTGTAGGCATGATTTTGATGCCTATACTAATGTTTGGTGTTATGGGTTTCGCTATGAATATCTCCTTTACAGCTATGAGGGAGGCTGCTCTTAAGCCTAGGGTTGCTGTGCTAGATTTGGATGGTGGAGTTATGGCGCAGACTTTAATATCTCTATTGCAGTCTAATCCTAATGCATCTATAACTGTATTTAGCTCCATGTCTCTTCAAGATGCTCTTTTAGAGATTCAGGAGAAGGATTTCCCCGTTTTAATAGTTATTCCAAATGGTTTTTCAGAGAATGTGACTATGGGTAGGCAAGCTAAGGTTGAATTGTATACTGTTTTTAGGTCTCTAAGTTTTGCTGAGGCTGGGACTTCTTCAACTCCTACTGCTTTGGTTGAGTTTTTGAAGGATCAATTAGTAGTTGAAACTATTAGGGAGGCTTTTCCTAATAGGGATCCAGATGCTGTTTTAAATCCTATAATTGCTGATCAAAAGTCAGTTATTAAGGGGAATGTGTATAATGTTTCCCCTCAAGCAGTTATTGGTGTTATTAATTCTCAGGCAATGACTATGCCTATGACGATAATGATGTTGCTTGTTTTTGCTATGCAGCTTGCAGCTACTTCTGTTGCCATTGAGAAGGAGGAGAAGACCTTGGAGACATTGTTGACTCTTCCTGTTAATAGATTAACTATTTTAGCGAGTAAGCTTGCTGGTTCAGTTGTAGTTGCTGCAATAGGTTCTTCAATTTACATGGTTGGCTACACTTATTATATTGGTTCCTTCACTTCTCTTCCAGAATTTAGTTCTCTTCCAGGGTCTGAGGCGTTGGGTTTAACTTTAACTCCATTGGGTTTTGCTTTGCTTGGATTGTCACTTTTTATATCTCTAATATCTGCTTTAGCTTTGGCTGTCACGGTTTCAGCTTTAACTGAGGATGTTCGAAGTGCTCAGACTCTTGTTAGTTATCTGTTTTTCTTAATTTTTGCACCTTCCTTTATTCAGATGTTCATTGATGTTCGTTCACTGCCATTTCATATTCAATTATTATTGTATGTGATACCTTATACTCATCCAACATTAGCTGCTAAAGCAGCTATTTTAGAGGATTATTGGACTATAATTTATGGTATTATTTATATGAGCATATTTACATTTGTAGTGCTATATGTTGCAGCAAGACTTTTTACAACTGAGAAGCTACTTACAACTAAGATTTCATTTAAAAAGTTTAAGTTTAGGAAATAAAATTTGTAACACTTATGCCCTTTTCACTTTGTTTTCTTTAGAATTGGCACTAATGTTATTGTGACGAGGTATATGGCTGATAATAGTAGCCCTGTAATTCCACTTGGAGCTATGTTCGTTATTAGTGATATTGATAAGCCGATTAATCCACATGTTGTTGAGAGTAATAGTGATATTATCATTATATTTGGAATGTTTCCTGCAATTTCAAGGGCTGTTGCAGCGGGTGCAACCATGAATGCATATACTAGTATTGATCCAACTGTCTTGGTTGTAGTTACGATGGCTAGTGATGCTAATGTTAGCATTAAATAATGGTATGCTCTGACATTTAGTCCTGAGGCTGCTGCTCCTTCAATGTCGAAGGATATGTATGAGAATTCTCTGCAAAAGAATGTTGTTAGTAGGACTGTTGCTGCTGTAATTATTGTTAGAATTAAAATGTCTTCTCTTGTTAGTAATAGGACGTCGCCTATTAGATATCCCCAAACTTCTGGTAGTTTTTCTGATGGTATTAATCCCATCAATGTTACTGCTAGGGACATGCTTATTGCAAATGCTACTCCTATGGCTGTTTCCATTTTTATGGTGTAGCCTTTTTCGCCGGCGTATCCTGTAAATATGGATGTTACTACTGCAAATATTATTGCTATATGAAACGGATTTATCCATGGCATTATTCCTGAGCTTTGTAGAAATACTCCTAATGCAGCTCCTCCTAATGCTGCATGCGCTACTTCAGCGGTTAGAAATGATATTCCTCTTATAACTGTGAAGGAACCCATGGTTGCTGCTGCGAAGGATGCTAATATTATTCCAATAATTGCTCTTAGTATGAATGGATTTTTAATTAGTAGGTCAAGCATGGACATCACCTGTTATGGCATAGCATATAGTTCCTGAGGTTACTACTCTAACGTTTGGACCATATGCTTTCCTTAAGTTCTCTTCTGTTATTACTTCAGTTATACTTCCCTTCGCTATTATTCTCTTATTTAGTAGAATTACTTCATCTGTGTATTCTACTATTGGGTTTATGTCATGGGTAACTAACATTATTCCGATTTCTTCATCTTTTTCTAGCTTCTTGAGTGTTTCCAGTATTTCCCATTGACTTTTAACGTCAACTGCACTTAGGGGTTCGTCTAGTAAGAGTAGTTTAGGTTTTGTGGCCAATGCTCTTGCAATTAGAACTCTCTGTTGTTGTCCTCCTGATAGTTCTGAAAATTGTTTGTCCCATAATTCCTCTAAATCCACTTTTAATAGTGCTTCTTTGGCAAGTGCAATATCTCTTCTTGTTACTATTCTGGGAGGCTTCTTTCTACATAGTATCCCCATTAAAATGACACTTTTCACTTTCACTGGTATTCCAAGTTCTATTCTTTCTCTTTGTGGAACATATCCAATGTATCTTCGTAGCTTTAAGGCGTCTTTTATTGGGTTGAATCCAAGGACATTGATGTTGCCGCTTGTTGGTTTGATTAATCCAACTAATGTTTTTAGTAGAGTTGTCTTTCCAGCTCCATTAGGGCCTATGATCGTTGTGAATTTTGGTAAAGATATATTGAAGCTTATGTTTTCTAAAATTGTGTTTCCATTTATTTTCACAGTTATTTTTTCAACTTTAATTTGGTTTTCCATTTAGACTCTCCCCATTAATAGCCATGCTTCTATAGAGGCTATTATTGCTAAGAATAGAACTAAAATTATAAGTGATACTTCGAGGGGTGTGTAGGAGCTTATTTTAGTTATTGATGTTTCTTGTCTATTTGTTAATGTGCCAATTATTATTCCAACATTATACATTGTTAATTCAGTGTATGAGGAGAAGGTTTTTCCACTTATTGTTTTGATAAATGCTACTGGAGTGTTTGTATCTTCTGATATTTGTTTTACGTAGTCTCCAAGATTTGTTTTGATTACAATGTCAGGTGATATTATTATCTTATATTCTCCACTTCTAAGTTTTTCTTCTATTTCAATTAGTTCGCTTGCACTTATTAGTACTCCATGCCCTTTACTTAGGAATGCTCCACTACTTATCTGCAACATGTCTGTTACATATTGTGCTGCTGGAAATGCTATAACTGCTTTAATCCATTTTAATCCCAATTCCTCTACTACACTTTCATTTAGATATTTTAGAAGTCTATTGATTTTCTCTTCGAATTCACTGAATTTCTTGGAGTAGTAGTCTCCATTTTTAGGGTCAATTGTTTGTAGTTTTTCTGTAATGGTCTTTGCAATTGCTATTGCATTTTTTGGGTGAAGCCAGTATCCATGTAGATTTACTCCATCATTTGGTATGGTTAAAAGTTTCAAGTTATTTTGCTTGTAATTTTCTAGGCTTATATGTGGAATGTTGACTACTTGTAAAATTTCATTTTCAAATTGAAAGTGTCCTGTTAATATTAATAGTGATGCATTTCTTACAAGGGTGATTACATCAGGTGTAAGTTGAAATGCGTGGGGTTCAATTTCCTCGGGAAGAATAGTATAGACTATGATTTTTTCTCCTCCAATTTCCCTGGCTATTAATGAAAACGTTTCAATGGAAGCTACAACTACTATTTTATCTTCTTCTAATGATGTAGTTGGGTTTGTGATTAGGAGTGTTATTATAATCATAATTATGGATGTTAATTTCCTGTTCATATTATACCTCCGGTATTTCATATCCATGAGGGCATCGTCGAGGTCTTCCTAGTGATTTGCATAACAGCTCGGTTAAATCATCATTTAACTCTATTTCTAAGCCTTTAACCATGTTACATGCAGTATTTGCATCTACACCAGAAATTTGCACTACTAACACTTCTAGGATTCTATGCTTTCTAATTAGTTTTTTAGCAAATTTTAATCCTTTATCAGTTAATTTTACTCCTTTTCTTTTCACATAATTTACATAGCCCTTTTCAGCTAATCTCTGGAATTTTTCAACTACTGTTGATGGAGCAATGTTGAGTTTTTTAGCCATTACTATGCTGCTAATATATTTGTTTGAGTATGCATTCTCCCTGAATAATATTAGCAGGTATTCTGCTTCTCTCTTTGTTATTTTCATGGTTTTCATTTATTTGATTTCGGGTCTACCTAAAAAATTTTTCTTTTAGACTTTTTTTATTCTGTTGAAATTATGGTAATTTAGATATTATTATCTAATTTTTTAATTTATTTTGTTGTTTAGTATTTATTGACGTTATTAATTTAGTAGACTTCTAATGGGAGACTGTCTAGTTTCACTATTTTCATTTCCCGTAATTTCTCCATAACTGTTTTAATGAATTCATTGACTTCTTTTCTACTGATTCCTTTTTCCTTTAACATTTTTAAAATCTCTCTTTCAACTAATGCATATTTTTTATATTTCTCATTCAGAGTTTTCCATGGTATACCTTTTAATGCTTCTGCGATTTTTTTATTGAATGGTAGGGTATTTTTGAGCATTAGGAATGAGATTATTGGGTATCCAATGTAATTTCTATATGTTGTTCCATTGTCGCTGCTGTAGGCGACTCCTCTATTTAAATCTACATAAACGTCATATTCTCTGGTTCCTAGACTTGAAGTAACCTTTGCATATTTATCCTTCAGGAATTCTATTCGGTTATCTGCAATACATCCTAAGGCCTCTAAAACTTTTATCCTAGGTGGTGGCGAGAGTATTATTTTTTGCAATTTTCCACCAATTTAAGGTGAAATTAAATTTCCTATTATAAGTTGTGTTGATTGGTTTGGATAACAATATATTTTATAGGCTCTGTGAGGTATTTCTGTTGATTGTGGGGTTGTAGTGGTTTGAATGATTTTACTTTGGGTGTTTCTCATAAGGTTCTTTGGGATTATGGTTTGGTTAGAGCTATTGATTTAGCTTATAGGATTGGTTTTAAGGCCTTTGAGTTGTTGGCTGAGCCTAGGGTTATTGATCCATTTAGTGTTAATTTGAATTTGATTGAAAATTTGAGGTTAAAGTTTTATGATTTGGGTTTGAGGGTTTCTGTTCATACTGCTCATTGGGATGTTAATTTAGCTAGTTTAAATCCTTATGTTAGGCGTTTATCTATTCAATTTGCGAAGGCTACTTTGCTTATGGCTAAGTTGTTGAATGCTAGTGTTGTTGTTATTCATCCTGGTGAGGCTTCAACCTATGGAATGACTAGAAGGCAAGTTGAAAGATTGACTCTTCAGTCTTTAGAGGAGATTGTTGATTATGCTATGGATATTGGTACCAATATTGCTATTGAAAACATGGAGTTTAAGTCTAATAAGTATACTTTCTGCTCACCTCAAGATGTTAATGGTTTAATTAGCTCTATTGAGAGTTTAAGTGGTGCTAGAGTTGGTTTAGCTTTGAATATTGCACATGCAAGTACTGTTATGAACCCTGGTGAGTTTATTGATGAGTTGAATGTCGATATTTCTCATATCTATGTTAGTGATGTTATTGGGGATGATTTATATTTACCTATTGGTGATGGTATGTTGGATTTTGAAGAGATTTTTAGATCCTTGTGTACCCGTAATTTTGAGGGTTTAGTTATTGTTGATGGATATGTTCCCAAGAAGAATTATGAAACTGCCTTGAAGGGGTTTAAAAGATTAAGTGAGGTTTTTTCGAATCTATAATTGGTGTTCATTTTTGTGTATATTTTTATTTATATTTATGTCGCATTTATTTTATTTAAATATTTATCTAATATTTTAAGTCGAGGTGATTTAAATGGATGGAAAGAAAATAGCTTAAATCTCCGCAAATTTAGGGTTAAGTGGACATTGAAGTGGAAAACACTGAAACCTAGTTCAAGGTAATGCTTAGCCCAATTGTAAACATCATTCTTCATTTTAATCACCTTTTACTGGAAAGCGATGGATGAAGCGTTCTCCACTGCCGCTGAGGCAATACTTGTACCTACCTTTAATCAAGTAGTTGTTGCTGCGTGCACCAGCCTTAACAAGCTCTTCTTTAAGCTCAGGGAAAGTTAAAAAACTAGAGGTTTGAAACATTTCTTATCCCTTTATTTTTAATAATTCTTTAGGTACATCTACCACTACTACATATGTCGCACATTATAAAGAGGTTCTCCTGTTTCTGGAACGTATAAAATTTCTCCAGTTTTAGGATCAATGGCTTTTGATATTTTTAAAGCTATAACTTTAACTCGAATTATCGTTCCATCCTCTAATTCATAAATATTCCAATATTCTTTTAATACTTTAAACTTTAAATCTTTAGCTCTTACTTTTCCAAATCTAGGATGAGAAATTATGCTTTCACTCATATCATAAAACCCTATCAACTCTGCTTCTTTAATGTGTATGAATAGATTTCTCGTGTTATTTAAGAGTTTATGCCTTCTACATCATTACCATATGTAGTTTTTGAAAAAATATATAATGAGAGTTATGAAAAATTTATATGAGGTGTTTTATAGTTTTATATCCTTAAAATGTGGGGTTAATAATGCTCGAAAACTTGCTTTACGAAAAGGCATTGAACCTTATGAGTGTATTCAAGGCTTTAGATTTACCCTTGGATATCAATCGTTTTGATAGAAGGATGAAAATTCAGAAGAGAGTTTATATGTTGCAGCTTTTCCCTGAGTTTAGGAGGTATTTGAATTTTGACTTTAGTATTTATTTCCATGGTCCTTACTCTCCAGATTTAGCGAATACTTATTATAATCTTCCTCATGGTGTAGATGTTCCAGAAATAAAGTTAAGTGAAAAAGCAGTTGAATATGGGAAGACCATAGCTAAATTTAGTTTACCTGAACTAGAGATAATTTCAACATTGGCTGAAGCAATTAGAATTAATGGAGAAAATATCACTGATGATGAACTCATAGAAATAGTACATGAACTCAAGCCCTACTATTGCCGAGAAAAAATAGAGAAGTGCCTAGAAAAACTACATGAGCTCAGGAGAAAATACAATATAGTCTTTTAATAGGTTGACCCCAATTGGGGCAACAACCATTAGTCGTACACCTAGATACATCAGTTCTCATCTTTATGCTTGAAAGACGTTACAATTTAAAAGACTATCAAAAAGATTTATTTAATCAAGCTAAGAAATTACGTAGAAACTTATCGAGAATGAATTGTACAGTTAAAATTTCTATAGTTGCTCTAGGCGAACTCACTAATATTGCATTGAAAAATGACCGAATATACCTCATAGAAAACCTTAGACAACTAGGCAGAGAATTTGGGGAAAAATTAAAAACATGTTATAGTCCACGTTTATGCAGTAAATGTAATATCGAATTTCATAATGTAGTTGCACGTTTATTGCAAAGTGATAAACGATTATTTTATAATCCTGCTGACGCCTTGATTTTAGCTTTTGCAGTTTATGATGAAGAAGCAACAAGGTTCTACACTACTGATAGCAGTATATTGATAAGTAAAGGAATAAGAAATGAGATAGAACAAATTAGAAAAGATTATGGTTATCCAGAATTAATAATTTCTGGACTTCACGCAAGATGAAGGACCAACTGTTTAATATTGTTTGGTACTATGCTAGTAGTGTTGGCTTAGTGAATAGTATCATAAAGGTACTGTGTGTCACTATTGTATATTGTTTAACTTCTCAGTATTTTCTCTATTTTCTCGAATTTCCTTGAGATTTCTTTTCATTTTTTGTTAGTTGAATTAATTCCCTCCCTCTTTCTAGGGGAATTATTATGTAGTCTTTTTCTTTTATGTGTCTGGCGTTGTAGATGTCGATTATTACTTCTGTCATGTTGTTTTTATTCCATTTTTCTTTAATTCGCTGAGTTTTCTCCAGACTTTAAGGTTGACTTGAATGTAGTGTGGCATGGTGAATGTTATTGTGTTTTCTTTGATATTTGCTTTAGTGTTGCTTCTAAGCCTATTTGCTCAATTAATCATTCTTATCCTTTGTATTTCCTGTTCTAGCTGGTTTAGCTTGGCTATTTTACTTTGCAGTTGTTGACTTGCCTTTTTAAATATAGGTTTTCAGCGACTAGTCCATTTATTATTGCTTGTAGTTGCCTGTTTTTCTCTTTTATTTTTTTAGCTTGGTTATGCTTTCTGTTTCTGTGAAGATTGTTAGTAGATGCACGTTTTCACGGTAGAATTGGTATGGGTAAGAAGGGTTTAATTGGATCTGTTCATGACTTTATCTTAGAGTTTTTGGATAAGTTTGAAAATATTAAGTTTGTTTCTTTATTTGGGATTATCGTATGCATTTTTTTAATTACTATTTCCTTTGGGGGCTTCAAAGATATGGTTTAAAGTTGCTTCAAATAAGTGTGTTAGATTTTACCTTAGCTGTTGTTTCATTGTTTTCTTCTGTAATTATATTGTTTTCCCTTCAATCTCTTTATAGGGTTTATAGTAGGTGGCGTGAGAGGTTTAAAAGGTTGATTGAGGTTGAGAGGAAGTTGTTGTCTTCAGAGTAACTTCATTGTACTTCATAGGTTTGATGGCAAACTTTA
>JANZKD010000053.1 GCA_025061245.1 Candidatus Culexmicrobium profundum | reverse complement strand
CTACGCAAATACCACTTCAAAGCAACACTAACAGAAGAAGGAACAAGCAGCCTCCACATCACAAAAGAAAAAAGACTAAGAATGACAATATCATGGAGCAGATCAATAGACATAACAGACAAACTAACACCACAACAAAAACAAAAAATAAAACAACTAGCAAAAAAGAGAGACATAGCATACGGAGAAGTTAAGAAAAAGAGATATCATGACATCATAGAGATAATCTTAGAAAATAGACCAAGACTATTAGAGCAAGAAACATCGATTCTAGAGAAAATTCATAAAAACATTATAGATTTGAAAGTTACACCGATAAAACCAGTATCAATTCATGTTAGTAAAGATTCCCGTATAAGCGTAAAATGGCGCATAGAATTCAAAAGCAAAAAACTCATAGACCTACTATGCACAGAATACGGAATGCTAAAAGAAACATGGAAAAACCAACGCCTACAAAAACAATACGAAACATACAAAAAATACAGATCAAGAAAACTCATCAACAACGAAATAACAAAAATCAAAGAAACACTAAAAGAAATACCACCAAAAATACCCAAAAAATGGACTAAAACAAAGATAAATGAATTATTCAAACCACACCCCAGCGACTTTATTAACAAAAACACCAAAAGAAATGATGGAGGAAGAAAATGCCAAAAAAGTATAAGAAATCAGAATTAAGAAAACTGCTTGAAGAAGCCTTTGAACACTATAAACAACAAACCCTCTACAAAGAAGAAATACACCAATACTTCAAAAACAAAGGAATAAATGAAAAAGAAATAGACGAACTAATAGAAGAAGCATTCTACCAAGACATCCTAGACATAGGAATAGTACCAATATCAGATCCAAAAGATCCATTAAAGATAATAGAAGGCAAAAGAGTCTACATACTAAAAAGAAAGGAGAAATGGAAAAAAATAAGCTAAAACAAGAAATGGGCCCGGTGGGATTCGAACCCACGACCCCCCGGTTATGAGCCGGGTGCTCTACCAGGCTAAGCTACGGGCCCACAAACAATATTAAACAAAAAACTAAAAGAATTTTTCTATAACGCCGGGGGCCGGACTCGAACCGGCGGCCACCTGGTTAACAGCCAGGCGCTCTACCATACTGAGCTACCCCGGCAGGGTTTTGGTTTCTATATTTTTGGTGTGTGTGAGAAAATTTAAGTTTATTGGGTGTGTGGGGGTAAAAATTGTGGGTTTAGTCTTTTATTGTTTCTAGTATTGATGTTATGTTCCATAGTTGTACTCTTGTGTGTGTTGGCATGTTTGGGTCTTGTGATATTTCTTCTAGTATTCCTATGGCGTTTGAGGCTCTTACTCCTGGGGTGTATCGGGTTGATTGTAGGGCTTTTATTGCTTCGCTTGCTGCTCTTCTTATGTTTCTTGGTACTGTTGTGTCTTCTACTATTCTTTGGAGTAGGGTTATGGCTTGTTGGATTTTGTTTTCGGTCATGTGTGACATCCCCCGTTTATATAGTTTGTTTTCGGGACAGATTTAATTTTGGTTGTTTATAAGTATTATTTGTTGTTTGGTGTGGGGTGTTGGTTGTGGAGGATGATAGGAAGCGTTTGAGGGAGATGGCTGATTTATTGCGTGAGGGGGCTACTATGCTTGCTCAGTCTTGTCCTGTTTGTAATGTTCCTTTGTTTAGGCTTAAGTCTGGTGAGGTTATTTGTCCTTCTTGTAAGCGTCGTGTTGTTGTTTTGAAGGAGGGGGAGGATGTTGGTGGTGGGAGGGGTGTGGGGGTGGGGGTTGATGTGAGGTTGAGGGAGGTTTTGTCTAGGAAGTTGGCTGAGGTTATTGGTAGGATTGAGGAGGTTGAGGATGAGGATAGGTTGTTGAAGCTTTTGGAGTTGGCTAGGAGGATTAATGAGTTGTTGAGGGAGGTTTAGAGAGGTTAGTTGATTTGAGTGGGGGTTTGAGGGGGAGAGTTGGGTTTCCAAGGTATAGTCATTATGTTGCATATTATATTACGACTCATAGTAGAAGGGATATTTTTGATTCAATATTAATGGCTATGGCTTCAATTAATGGTAGAGAGGAGGAGATGAAGATTTCTATTGCGGGAAGGGAGGGTGAGATAGCTAGTAGAATGAGGTTTGAAGTTAAGGTGGTTAGGAGGAATAGGTTTAGGAGGTTTAATAGGAGGGCTGTTGAGCTTATTAGGAGGGTTTTTGAGGGGGAGAATTTGGATTTCATAGACTTTGTTGTCATAATAAGATATATGTATCATAGTGGGAGGAGGATTGGGCGTGCATGGTCGGATAAATATTTAATTAGATTTCAAATTGGTAACATTACATTTAGAGTTTACATTTCTAGTATTGGGGGGCTTAGAAGGATAACTCCTAGGGAGATTGGTAGGAGAATATACTTTGAGATAATTAGAAATTTGAGGAGGAAGGGTCTTAGACCACAAGTAAAGAGGGTTCATGAAATATCGTAGAGTATGATGTTGACTTTGGGGATTAATGGTTTTCATCGTTTAGATTTAGGAATTTAACTATAATGCTTTGGAGATCTTTAAAGACTTCCTCTCTACTCCTATTTCCATCAATTATAATCCAATTAAACTTCTCCGCCAATTCAATATAGCAGTTGCGTACACGGGTTAAGAAGGCTCTATTACGTTCATAGGTGTCTCCAATATCCCTTAATCTTCTCAGAGACACTTCAACTGGGACATCAATTATTATCACTAGGTCAGCTTCAGGTAAGCCGCGCTCCAAACAGGTCATCCACTCTAATGATAAATTATTTGCCATGCCATAGGCTAAACCAGATGGAATATATCTGTCAGCAATAACAATATGGCCACTTGAAAGCCAACTAACAATATCAGTCTTCCTCTCCCATCGATTCGCAGCGTAAAGCAATTGCCGCACTTCAGGAGCAATATAGTATTTTCCATGAAGGAAATCTCTTATTATACTTCCAATAGGAGTATCATAATCAGGGAAGGCTATAAGTCTAACCTTTCTACCTAGAGATTCAAGCCAAACTTTAATTAAATTGGCTTGAGTACGCTTACCACACTTATCTATTCCCTCTAAAGCAATTAGCCTTCCAGGCAATTCTCTCACACGCGGTTAAATCATCTTCTCACAATTTATATTTAACTATGAGAAAAACATTTAATGAGGATAATAATGTGGCGAAAACACTTGGAGATTAGAGATCCCATACATGGATACATCTTCATAAGTGAACTTGAAAAAAGAGTTATAGATACAACCATATTTCAGAGATTAAGGAGAATAAAGCAGCTTGGAGGAGCATACCTAACCTATCCAGGCGCTGAACATACACGATTTGGACACTCCCTTGGAGCCATGCATCTAGCAGGTATTGTTGGAGAACACTTAATCAACTTAGGATTAATGGGCGAAGAAGAAATAGAATATCTACGCATCGCAGCCCTACTCCATGACATAGGACATGGACCATTCTCCCACGTATACGAGGACATATCAATAAAGTATCTAGGCAAAGACCATGAAGACTTAACCTACTGGCTAATAAC
This sequence comes from Candidatus Culexmicrobium profundum, assembly GCA_025061245.1. Taxonomy (GTDB): domain Archaea; phylum Thermoproteota; class Methanomethylicia; order Culexarchaeales; family Culexmicrobiaceae; genus Culexmicrobium_A; species Culexmicrobium_A profundum. The sequence goes on along the minus strand of JANZKD010000053.1, from coordinate 7,117 downwards.
AGAGAGTGAAATTAAAGACATACTAAATGATTACGGTCTAGATGTAAAAGAAGTAGCAAACCTAGCGGTAAGCAAGAAAAACAGTGAGAAAATGAAGATCCTAGACCAAGTAATATCAAGTCAATATGATGTAGATAAAATGGATTTCCTAGTGAGAGATTCACACTTCACAGGAGTCCAATATGGATTAGTAGACATATTCAGAATAATACATTCACTAAACATTATAAATGGAAAGCTTGCCGTTGAAATTCCAGGAGCACTCTACGCACTTGAATCATTCCTAATAGCTAGATATGAAATGTTCAAGGCAGTATATTATCACAGAAGTGTTAGAAGCGCCAATCTAATGCTATCCGAAGCCATGGACCTAGCGAGAGATTATCTCGGAATAATAGACTTCAAGTCACCTGAAGAATACGTATTATTTGATGATGGATACATTATAACAAAGATACGTGAATTAGCTGGCAGCAAAGATGAAAATCTAAAGCAAGCACACAAACTAATTGAAATGTACAGTAGAAGAGAACTACTGAAATGCGCCTATGAAATAACCGTACACACCAAAAACAAGTTTCTAGCAAGCATACTAACCATAGAGAGGCTGAGAAAAGAAATTGAAAAAGAAATAGCTAAGAGAGCTGAAATAAATGAAAATGAAGTATTCATCGACGTACCAACACTACCATCCATACCATACAATCCAAGACAATTAGACCCAATGGAAATAATAGTCTTCGAAGATAGAGATGACGAAAAAATACCGCACAGATTAAGTGAAATATCAGACATCGTAAATGTCCTAAAAGGATATATTGATGTAATTAGAGCATACACTTTCCCTGAACATAGAAGGAAAGTTGAAAAAGCTGCAATGGAAGTTTTAGGAGGACCCCCACCATCCACTAGAATTTCCTTCTAGAAACTTTAACTAAACCATTCACACCATCCACAATGACATAATCCCCATCATTAATTAATGAGAAGGGATCTCTATCCAAACTATCAACAAGGGGGATTTGTGCAATAATGCAGCCCACCAAGGTAACATGATCCGCCTTAACATTAATGATAGCTGCAGGAGCAGTTCCAAGCTTTGACATTTGATATAAAACATATGCACCAACAGTACTTCCCTTCCCATAGGGGAAAATGAGAACTTTACCTTTAATCGATATATTCTCTAATGGATGACTCCTCTCCACAACAATACCAGTCTTGGGATTAACACCGCCAAAAAAGGATATAGGCTCCATTGACAGTAATGCCTCACCATGACCAATATACTTAGAAAGACCTCGACCCCTAAGAGTTAACTCAGACACAGTTAAACCCCCTCAGTATACAGTTTTATACATGAATTTACATCTAAGAGGGAAACTTCAATTCCATGCAGAGTTGTCAAGTAATATGCTGCTTTACTTGAATTAGTTGCAATTGTATGGCCATGTAATAGGTAGAGGGGCATTACAATTGGACATGTGTCGCAATACACTCGTCCACCAGCATGCTCTATTAAATCTATCAGACCAGCCTTCTCAGCTTGGCTATATACAGCTCTGGAGGTGAAAACCCATAATCGGATATCTCCTTTCACACGTCTCCCCTTCAATAGGGATGCCAAATTTTTTAATTCACTTAGACTACAATGAGGACAGCCAAAGAAAATTGTGTTGACTTGAGTACTAGCAGAATATCTATCTAAAACTTCATTGACATCTGAAGGCTCTATGAAAACTTTCTCTTTTACATTCAATTCTTCACTAGCATCTCGTATGCGAAACATCGAGATGCCTCCAGAAGTAGCTAAACCAGCAGACATTGCCTTTAAGTGATCAGAAGTAAAGTTCTTAGATTTAGGGAAAACAGGGACACCGCTGACAACCTTCTTCCCAGCAATAAAACCTATGATGCTTGCATCAAGGAGAGATTTAGGTTTAAACTCTAAAATTATATTATGGGAACCCCTCCTATTCTCCTCTAAGTGATATCCACATAGAGGAATATACCCTGTTATTGCAGATGCAAGTGCAGAGGGACCTGACTCTCTATTCGTCTTGGCTTTAAGAACAGAATTTGCATACACAACAGCCGAGGACTCAGCCCAGGCAATATCACTATTGGATCTAGGTAAATTTCCTGAGAAGTAGGGGGTACATGTACAAGTTAACTTTACACCCATTTTATAAAAGGCATCTAATATTTGCCTTTGCTTTTCATAGAAATCTTCCTTTACACCCATTTGCCTCCATCTATCTAAATCTATTCCAGCAGGATTTAGGGAAGTAGAAACCTTAACTTTTGCTCCAAGCAGAGCGAAATCTTTCAGAAAAAGTAATCCAGCATCACCAATACTTGTATAGCTAACCCCAGATATATGAGCACTAGATATAGGAATTAGTTTTTCAGCATTTAGGGCATCACCAATTGCCACCAGTAACTCCATTGCCTTTTGAACTGCTGATCCATGATCTCCTTTAAGCATTCGTTCTTGTTCTCTGTTTAGAAACAAGTTTTAAGTCCTCCAGCTTCTTCTTTACTTCAGATAAACTTGGTATTAAAGCTTTCATAAAGAGAGATTGAGGTTTATCTAGGGGTTTTGTTGCATCAATACCCATTTTAGAAGTTAATAGTTTCTTCTCATCAATCGATGGATCTATACTAGAGCCTCTAACGTTCTTGATTACTACAAGGTCTTTATGTGCTTGAAAGCGGGTTGCAATAGCCCATTCAACAGAGTTTAAGTCGTAAATGTCGATATCAGAGTCAACAACTACAACATGTTTTAGGCTTGGATGAGCAGCAAAGGCGGCAAGTATCGCATTTTTCCCATCACCCTCAGATGACTTTTCAATTGATATTATTGCGTGAAGCCAACCGCAACCGCCAAAAGATAATCGTACATCCTTAACTTTAGGAACAACTCGACTAACATATCTTCGTATTTGAGCCTCTCTATGAAAGCCCATTAAGAAGCGATGCTCAATGCCAGCTGGAAGTAATGCTTGATATATTGGGTTCCTCCTCATCATAACTTCAACAATCTCCACCACTGGTTGACTACGCTTAAAGTCATAAGTTCCAGTTATATCGACAAATGGTCCCTCCTCAGCCAATTTATCTGGATAAATAAATCCTTCCAGAACAATTTCTGATTCAGCAGGAACCAAAATTTCTGAATGATTACAATATGTAACTTTTAAATTATTTTGCATAAGAGCATTAGCAACATGAAGTTCATCCACACCCAGTGGAGGAGAAGACGCAGCAGCCAATAAAATTGCAGGATGTAAACCTATTGCTATAGCAATAGGTAAAGGTCGTCCAAGTTTTTCAGCCTGCTTTAATAGGTAATATAAATGTCTAGGAACTACTCGAATGACAAGTGTCTTCTCATCTAAGACGAGCATTCTATGAATTGATGCATTTTGAAATTTCCCATCCAAATCCCTAGCAAAAACTACACCACAAGTAATATAGGGACCAGCGTCACGCTCATAATGAGTCAATATGGGTAAATTGCTTAAATTAGGCTTCTCAATTTTCTCCTTTACTGGTGCATTATCAGTTATGGTAGGAGCCATTGGATTACCTATCGCATCAAGTAAGGCGTCATGAAGAGTGCGAAAAGGAACATTCAAAACTTTGCCTACTAACTCCTTTGAGCTACATATACCACCAACAACCCTAACATTATACCCTGCAACATTCTCAAATAATATGGGAAAACCATCAAAAACCTTTAATGCAGCTGCAATTTCAAACTTTGGAGAGAGAGGAATATCTACAACCAATAATTCATCTAAACTCTTTAAAAAATCAATTATATCTCTCAGACTTGAAATCATACAATCCCCACAAAATAGAAGATAAAACATACAATTTAACCATTTAGATACCTTAGAGCATCATGAAAGATTGAAGTAAAAAATAAATAACTGACAATTATTTGCAGTAACGGTAGAGAGGTGAATGACTTATGACGGCCACCGCGGGTCAACCTGTTATTCTCTTAAAGGAAGGCACCAGTAGAACTGTTGGACGTGAAGCTTTAAGATCAAACATACTGGCAGCAAGAATACTAGCAGAAACAGTGCGTAGTTCTCTTGGTCCTAGAGGAATGGATAAAATGTTAGTAGACAGCTTCGGAGACATAGTAATAACAAATGACGGCGCAACGATATTGAAGGAAATGGATGTTCAGCATCCAGCTGCAAAAATGATGGTAGAAGTAGCAAAGGCCCAAGACGATGAAGTTGGAGATGGAACAACATCATCAGTAATATTAGCAGGAGAACTATTGAAGCAAGCTGAAGAACTATTATTGCAAGATGTACACCCAACAATAATAATTGAGGGATATAAAAAGGCAATGGATAAGGCATTAGAAGTTATTGATGAAATTGCAGTACCAATAGATCCAACAGACAAGGAAACACTGATTAAAGCAGGAATAACATCACTATCAAGCAAGGCAATGATCATTGGAGCCATCGAGAAATTAACTGAAATGGCAGTTGATGCCATACTACAAGTAGCTGAGAAAAAGGATGACAAATGGTATGTCGATATAGATAACGTAAAAGTAGAAAAGAAGGAAGGCGGATCACTCAACGACACTAAACTAGTATATGGAATTGTCCTTGATAAGGAGGTTGTTCATCCAGGTATGCCTAAGAGAGTTGAAAAGGCAAAAATAGCACTACTAAACTGTCCAATAGAGATAGAGAAAACAGAGATAAGTGCAAAAATACACATAACAAGCCCAGAGCAAATGAGATCATTCTTAGAACAAGAAACTGAAATGCTCAAAAAGATGGTTAATAAACTAGCTGAAGTTGGAGCAAACGTACTAATCTGTCAAAAAGGAATTGACGATGTTGCACAGCACTTCCTAGCCAAAAAGAAAATCATGGCAATAAGAAGAGTAAAAGAATCAGACATGGCAAAACTGGCCAGGGCCACTGGTGGTAGGATTGTTACTAGTGTTGATGATTTAACTCCAAATGATCTAGGAGAAGCAGAACTAGTAGAAGAAAGAAAAGTCGGAGAAGACAAAATGGTATTCATTGAAGGATGTAAAAATCCAAAGGCAGTTACAATACTTGTGAGGGGAGGAACAAAACACCTAGTAGATGAAGCTGAACGCTCACTACATGACGCATTATGCGTCACAAGGAACTTAGTTAGGGAGCCAAGGATTGTTGCTGGTGGAGGAGCACCAGAAGCAGAGGTAGCCCACAGAATTAGAGACTGGGCTAGAACACTGAAAGGAAAAGAACAACTTGCAGCACTGAGATTTGCAGAAGCCATTGAAGTTATACCTTTAACTCTAGCTGAAAACGCTGGACTAGATCCAGTTGACATAATGGTTGAACTCAGAACAAGACATGAAAAAGGTGAAAAATGGACAGGAATAAATGTTGTTCAAGGAAAAGTAGATGACATGTGGAAGCAAGGAGTATTAGAACCTGCAAGTGTAAAGAAGCAAGCTATTAAATCAGGTACAGAAGCAGCAATTATGATTCTAAGAATTGATGATATAATTGCAGCTGCACCACCAAGTAGAGAGAAAGAAGGAAAAGGCAAAGGATTCGGAGAAGAATATTAAGTTAAAAAATAAACAAAAAATTAATTAATTCTATTTATTTTTTTGATGCTTTACTTAGAATTTTGATTCTGTTTCTTCCTCTTCTTCTTTCTCTTTCTCCTTCTCTTTCTCTTCAAACCTTGATGCAGCTATTATGTCGTCGATTCTTAGAATCATCGATGCAGCTTCAACAGCAGATCTAATGGCATTAAGTTTCACTATGAGTGGCTCGACTACATCGAGTTTCAGCATATCTGCTGGTTCACCGCCGAATACATCTACGCCATACCATTTACCTTCTGGTTTTTCATGTGCAGCTATTAGCTCAGTTAAGATGTCTATTGGATCTAGCCCTGCATTTTCAGCCAGAGTTCTTGGTATAACTTCTATAGCTTTTGCAAATGCTTCTATTGCTAATTGTTCTCGTCCACCGACACTTACAGCATACTCCTTGAGAAGCTTTGAAACTTCTAATTCTGGTGCTCCTCCACCAGCAACAATCCTTGGCTCCCTAACTACATCAGCAACGACATATAATGCATCTTTGAGTGCCCGTTCAGCCTCATCTACAAAGCGTTCAAGTCCACCTCTTATTAATATGCTGACAGCCTTTGGATGTTTGCATCCCTCTACAAAGACCATTTTTTCATCTGCAACTTTTCTTTCTTCTACTAGTTCTGCTTCTCCTAGATCATTTGGAGTTAAATCATCAACACTAGTAACAATCCTACCACCAGTGGCCCTGGCCAGTTTTGCCATGTCCGACTTCTTCACTCTTCTTACGGCGAGTATACCATTTTTAGCTAGGAAGTGCTGTGCAACATCATCAATACCCTTCTGGCAGAACACTACGTTAGCGCCCTTTTCCTTAATTTTCTCTACCATGGACTTTAGAATTCGCTCCTCTTCCTCTAGGAATGCCCTCATCTGTTCTGGATCAGTTATCCTTATCTCTGCATCAATTTCTGTTTTTTCAACTTCTAGTGGACAGTTTAGTAGTGCTATTTTTGCCTTTTCAACTCTCTTAGGCATACCTGGATGAACAACCTCCTTATCAATGATAATACCGTAGATTAACTTTGTATCTAGTAGACCGCCACCTTTCTTTTTGATTAACTGAATTCTATCGATATCTGCAAACATTTTTCCATCGCGTTCTTCAGCAATTTGCTTTACAGCTTTAACTGCAATTTCAGCTAAGTGTTCTTTAGCTACTGAAACTACTTTTCCACTCATTGAAGTCATAGCAATCTTCTTCAATGTTTCCTCATCGTCAAGACTTACTGGAATCGCTATATTCTCTAGAATTTCCTTAGATTTTTCAGCTGCTTTCTTAAATCCATTAATTATTATTGTAGGGTGAATATTCTTCTCAAGGAGAGACTCAGCTTCCTTTAATAGTTCTCCCGCCAGTATTACAGCAGAAGTTGTTCCATCTCCAACTTCTTTATCCTGTGACTTTGCTACTTCTACCATCATTTTTGCAGCTGGATGCTGAACATCCATCTCCTCAAGTATTGTTGC
>JANZKD010000052.1 GCA_025061245.1 Candidatus Culexmicrobium profundum | reverse complement strand
AAGTAATCCTGAAGAATGTAGGGTACTCTAACATATTCTCTTATTGGTGCTGGTGAACCGCCGCATTGACCACCTACAAAGGTTGTTACACCTTGATGAACATAGCTTTCACATTTAGGATACCATAGAATCGTCCAATCGGCATGGCTGTGGACATCAATGAAACCAGGCATTGCTATTAATCCATTGGCATCAATTACTTTCTCTGTATCACCTTTAAAGTCTCCAATAGCAGTAATATATTCGCCTTTAACTCCAATTGAACCTTTAAATGCAGGTTTACCAGTTCCATCGACAATGGTTGCATTTTTAATAATTAAGTCAAAATCCAGAGTCATAAAAACACCAGTTAACTATCTGTATATTAACACTATTTAAGATTAATAGATTAAAAAATTAATAAAAAAGGTTTAGTTTGTGAATTAAAAGTTGAAGTTTTCTAGTAGATATTTATATGCTAATGAAGCATAAGTTGCAGTTCCAATGTAGAGTACTGCTTCATCAACATCAAACCTAGGATTATGATGAGGTTTATCTGTCCCTTTCTCCGGATTACCTGTTCCCAATTCTAGAAATGCTCCTGGAACCTTCTCTAGGTAATAGGCGAAATCTTCTCCTCCCATAGTTGGCTTAGCTTCAATTACATTTTCTTCTCCTATAAGTTCAATAACAGTTTTTCTAGCCATCTTTGTAGCTTCTGGATGATTTATGGTTGGTGGAACCCCATCTATTAAATTGACACTACATTTAGCGCCATAGGCTATACATGTCTTCTCAACAATGTTTTTAATTTTCTTTTTAATTAAATCTCTAATTTCAAAGGTTAATGCTCTATATGTTCCCTTTAATATTGCTCTTGGCGGAATCACATTCCACGTTGTTCCTGAATGAAATGCACATATGCTTACTACTCCCGACTCTATTGGATCCAAGTTTCTGCTGATAATAGTCTGTAAATTCATTATAACACTTGAAGCCACGACAATTGGGTCAATAGTGAGATGAGGAGACGCTCCATGACCTCCAATACCCTCTATTTCAATTTCAATTTTACCCGTAGCAGCTAGTGCAGGCCCCTCCTTGAGCGCAATTTTACCAGATTCAATGGAACTCCAAACGTGTAATCCAAAAATGGCATTTACATCAGGGTCTTTAAGCACACCCTCCTCAACCATTCGTTTAGCTCCACCAACACCTTCCTCTGCAGGTTGAAATATGAATTTTACAGTTCCTCTCAATTTATCCTTCATTTCTGATAGGATCTTGGCTGCACCTAAGAGCATGGCTGTATGAGCATCATGACCACATGCATGCATTACTCCATCTATTCTAGACTTATATGGAACATCATTTTCTTCTTGAATTGGAAGAGCATCCATATCTGCTCTCAATGCAACAGTTTTACCATTTGCATCTTCACCCTTTAATATGCCTACAACACCTGTCTCAGCAATTCCTGTTATAACTTTATAGCCCCATTTTGTTAATAGTTCGGCTACTCGTTTTGAAGTTCTTTTTTCATTGTATGCAAGTTCAGGGTACATGTGAAATTCTCTTCTCCATGAAATAATATTACTTTCAATTTCTTTAGCCCTATTCAAAATTAACTTTAACATGAAATCCTCCTCTAAAAAATTTACATCTAAGGCATTTAAAATCCTTTTCATTTACTTCTAGATGAGCAATTTCAGTTATCTTGTTTACTTAGAGATGCTGCCTTTCTCTTTGCAATATAGGGGGCAATAAATGCACCATACAATACTGTCACTATTACAACGATAAAGCATATGTTAGGATATATTTCAGGTGAAGTGAAATACTGTCTATTGGGATCATATATGAGGGGGAGTTGCGACATTATCATTGCAGGAAGACCGCTTGCAACAGTTACAGTTAAAATTCCCTTCTCAAGTTGATTAAGCTTTAAAACCATACTTGAAATTGAGGCAGCAATGTATCTAACAGCTAGTATTATTCCAACCGCTAATAACCCTGCAATAATTTGTTCTTGAGATATAGAAATTATCAATCCAATGTAAACGAAGAAGAATGATTTCATGAAGAAAGTGATTTCTTCATGAAATTCCCTTAACAATTGTTTTTCAATTTTAAATATTCTCTTAAATTCAAGTATTTTAGCTATATACTCAAAGTTTGTTATTATTAATCCAAAAATTAAAACTGCTAGTGCTCCAGAACCCTCTCCTCCAATTTCCTCAGATACAATATAACTTAGAAATACAACGGCAAGTGTAATCATATATGTTAACGGTTTTCCACGTAACTTATCGAGCACTGCAGCCCATAGCATACCAACTATAGATCCAATTATAATGGAGTTACTGAAGGATAGGAACATAGTTTTAAATCCTTCTAGTAATGATACTGTTGGAAACATTATCATTCTAATTAAGGTTATACATGTGATAACACCTATAGGGTCAGTTAAAACTGATTCTAGAACGAGAATTATTTTTGCACGTTCAACATTAATTCCAGCTCTCTCTAGAGTACTTAAGATTCCTATAGTTGTAACAGTACTTGTACCTGAAACCATTCCCCCTAAAAGTAATCCTTCTAATAGTGAAAAATTGTTTGGAAAAAGAAAATGTAAAGAGAATCCTATGGTAACCATGGTTAATGGATAAGTTAAAGCTAGTAGAAGAAAGCTTTTGGGAAGCATTTCTATTACTAATCCTACGTCTACATTAATGCCTGCATCAAATAGAATTATGCAGAGTGCAACAATGCTAACTAAATTTGAGAGTCTAGTAAATAATTCAGGATCATATAGATGAAATATTGGTCCAAGTAAAATTCCGAATAGTAGAAGCCAGATTATGTCTGGAATTTTTGTCTTATCATAAAATAATGAGCCTATGAATCCTAAGAGTATGGTTAGTGATATTAATATCAAAATGTTTATTGCCTCAATCATATTTTCACAAACCCAATGTTAATGGACTTCGCACTATTGCTGCATTTTTCACTATGGTTAATGAAATATAAGTTACAATTCACTTTTAATATCTTTTCATTCTAATGATTTAAACTAATTTTATTGTTATGTTATTTTTACTTCTGAGGTTTCAAGTTTTCTAACCATAAATAATAAGAGAGCCATTATAATATTACTAAAAAGAAGAACATAGATTGATAGATCTAAGAATAGTTCAAAATACATCGAAACACTTTCAGCAGCAATTACACCTAAAACCGCAGTCACTAATCCTCTTCCAACTACACATGACATGAGCCCCTTGTATTCCCTAACTTCATTAAAAATGAAGATTAAATTTACAGTTATTAATCTGGCAGTAAGTAGGAGTATTGTTAACCCAAAGCCAAATATTATTTCGATAAGTGTTCCTGGAATATATGCTAGGCCTAATACTACGAAGATGAATGCTCTAATCAAAAAGGTTATTTCAGTATGGAAATGTCTCAACAAATCTCTGATCGGCCTTATTTCTTCCACATTAATTTTTAAACCTAGAATACGGGATATTTTCTCATTGTTTCCAATCATTAATCCAAGTATGAGTGAAGCTAAGGCTCCGCTGCCATCTAATGTTTCAGCTGAGCTGTAGGCAATTAATAGCATTGCCAATGTAAACATGTAGAAGAATTCTTCTCTTCTAACCATAAACATTATTATGATCCAAAAAACCCCTATTATAAATCCTGTCACAATTCCTGCTGAAAATTTAGTGAAGAACATTTCTAGGCTTTCAATTATGGAATGAAAGCTCAGCTCAACATAATCTAAGCAGGATATTGCGATGATGATGGATAATAGATTAGTTAATGCAAATTCTGTTGAAAGTGAAATTATAAGTTCTTCTTTAACTGCCATTCTTCTCAGTATAGTCAATAGGACAGTTAATCCACTACCGCCTAGAATAGCTCCAAGTAATACGCTATATGCCCATCGTAGTTGAAGAGTATATTTAGCTATAACTGCAATTAGAAGTAGACTTAATGCCAAGTTAAGTATGGGGATGAGAATTATTTTCCAACCTTTTTCAACAAGTTGATCGATGTCTAGTCTTAGTCCAATATCAAACATTAGCATGGCAAGAGAGAATGAAGCAATATATGGAATTGCTGTCTTAATGCTACTTATATCAATTATATGAAGAATTGGACCTAGAAATATGCCGAAGATAACTAAGAATACAATTTCTGGAATATTAAGCAATCTGAAAAGAAGCTTACCAAAGAAGCCAAGTAGAAGTATGGCTGAAACTGTAAAGAATGGGAATAGTAGGTCATTCATTTAAATCAGCGTCTCCACGAATACTCTAAATTTCAATAAATTAAAAGCATACTTAATTACTTTTATCTTTTATTTTAATTTAATTCTAAGCTATGTATTTAAGTATGTGTTTCATTGTCATCAGAGGTTGGGTTAAAGTATATATACAAAATGTATTCATCATTCAATATCCCATCAAGTGACTGAGAGGAGCGTTGGTGACTTAAACTATGATTAACCTGTTGATCGTTGTATCAGTTATAGTAATGATCATATTACTAATTAAGAAGGGAGTCGAGATTGGAATAACTCTTCTAATTGCAGCTATCTGTCTATCATTACTTCTTTCTCCCCAGTACTTTATAGACATCTTATATGAAACTGTAATTTCAACTAGAACTTGGTTTTTAATATTGATGTCAACTTCAATTGCAATACTAGCTGAACTTTATCGATTAACAGGTTTAATTGAGGATATGGGCATTGGGTTGGCTAGAGCATTACGAAGTTCAAAAATTGCAGTCATGCTGACTCCTGCAATTATTGGGCTTTTACCTGTAGCTGGCGGTGCATTAATGTCTGCTCCCATAGTGGGTGCATTAAGTGAGAGTTTAAATTTCACAGCTGAACTATCCATTTATGCTAATGTATGGTTTAGACATACTATATTCATGTTTTATCCATTAAGTCAGCTTCTAATAACCACTTCAACAATAACTGGGTTACCTATAGAATTACTGGCTCTTAAGCAGCTTCCGATTGCAATTTTCATGATTATAATAGGGTATTTAATTGCCTTTAGAAACTCGAAACATAAAATGAGTATAACATTAAATGAAGCTGAAACCCCTCTAAAAATTTCAGCGATACCATTAGTTACTGCATTGATTTTAGCTGTATCTTTTAGATTTATAATTGGCGATTTTGGTATGTTAATAGGAGTCACTGTGGGTATGTTAGCTCTTATCTATGTTTCTAAAGCTAGCTCTCAAATCATACTTAAATCAGTTAATAATAGGCGAGTTAGAGGAATAGCGTTAGCGGCATTTAGTATAATGTATTTGCAGAAATCATTTCTGATTTCAGGGGCATCTAAAGTTATAACTGAAGTGCTAACTTCAAATACTATTCCAATAATTCTTCTAGAATATACTTTACCGGGGTTTTTAAGTTTAATAACTGGATCACCACTCACAGGCGTAGTTTTAACATTACCTATAATGGAGAGCTTAACAGCACTTACTCCCACGGATGTAAGTGCAATTTATGTTTCATCTTATCTATATTATCTTGGTTCTCCAGTTCACTTATGCTTTGTTTACACTGCGCAGTATTTTGATTGCTCAATATATAAATCATATAAGTACATGGTACCCAGCATTGTTTCATCTCTATTATTTACCTACTTATTATTCACATTTACATAAAATAGATGGAATTATTCTTCTATGAATATGTCTTGAGGCAAGTGAACTGTAACAATCCAATTGGGTTTGTCAACTATTTCTGCAATTCTTAAGTCTCCCATTAAACTCACAAGTATATAGGCATCCTCTCTCTTTAAATTATATTTAGAAACTATGAGGCTAATCATTTCTCTAACTGCGTCTCTTGCAGCTTCCATTAAATCACTATTTATACCCATTGTAACATAGTATGTGCTAAATTCTTCTAATGGTTCTTTATGAATAATTGCTCTAGGAAATTTTATATTTGCATCTTTTATTAAGTCAAATTCCAGTACAACATAGAGTGGAGCTTCTATTGCAGTTACACATACCTCACCATCCCCCTGAGCAGCATGACCGTCACCTACTGAGAATAATGCTCCATTAACAAATATTGGAAGCATAAGCGTTGAACCACGTGTTAAATGTTTCAAATCCATATTACCTCCAAATGGCCCTGGAGGCATAACAGGGAATTTTCCTTTTTCAGCTCTTGCTACTCCCATGGTCCCGCAAAATGGATTTAATGGGATTACTACTTTTCCATCTAGAGTAGTATAATCTCCAGCTGATAAATCCCATATCCTAAGATAGGGCTCATAAAACTCTTCAGCTAATAAGCCAAATCCAGGAATGATTGCACTCCAACCCCAACCCTTAGTCTTTATGTCAATTATTTTTACGACTAATGCATCACCAGGTTTAGCCCCTTTAATATAAACTGGACCTGAAAGTGGATATACTCTATTCCAATCCAGCTTCGTTAAATCTTCTGCCGTAGAATTGGGTGTTATTTGATTATCTGTAACATCTCTTAATTCAAATACAACTCTATCTCCTGGATCGATTTCTATTGCTGGATCCAATGAGTTATCCCAAACATAATGTACTTTATTAGGGTCAATAAAATGCACCTTCAACGATTCATCCTCCTTAAAACTATATGTAGTATTCAAATTATAAGCATGTTCAAATAACTTTATAGAGCTCCTGTAAAATAAATAGTAAGTCTAATTATGCTGTTTACTTATCATTATTTCATAAATTCCTTTAGAGATGTCAGCGATAATACTTTCTCCAACTTCAACATATGATTGATCTTCATAATCTAGTTCGTTTACAAAGACAGCCAATACATAGTCTTTATTTTCAGTCATAATGATTCCAACATCATTAACTACTCCTGGAATAGTCCCCGTCTTATGCGCCACTATTACATTGTTGGGTAAATATCTCTTCAATCTTCTTGCTCCAGTTTGACAATAAGCCATTATTCCAAGTATCTCGTCGCAAGCCTTTGGAGTTAAAATCTTCTTCTCATATATTAAGCTTAACGTTTTAACCATATCTCTTGGAGATGAAACATCATTGAAAGAGTAATCCCTCAAGGTTTCACCAGTCAAACTGACCACTTCTCTAATTTTACTTTGAATCTTTAGATTATGGATTGTTAAGCCCATTTTCTGTCGCTCATAATATAAGTTTATTATAAACGACTTTATGTCACCTTCAAATTTAACTTTCCTATCCAGCATTTCTAATAGTTCTGAAAGCTTACTTTCATCCCTTAATTCATAGAGTCCAAAGATCATTTCCTTAACATTATAAGCTACTAAAGTGTTTTTCAATCCCATTCTCCTAATAGTCTCATTAATTTTTTCTTTACCCAGAATCTCCATTAAAATATCTGTTGCAGTATTATCGCTTATCATCATCATTAATTTAGCTAGATCCCTCACCGTCAATTGTAACCCTACATCCAGATATTGTAGGAGTCCTGAACCTGGAGATTTATCGTAAAGCTTAACCGTATATCTGTTATTCAAGCTTATCTTACCATTTATAACCTGATTATATAATTCTATTAGAACGTATATTTTAAAGACACTTGCAGTCAAGAAGCGTTCATCAGCATTGTGATAAACTTCTAAACCTGACTTTAAATCTTTAAAGCCCACACCCACTTTTGCCTTCACTTTACCCACTTCACTCAAAATAACTCTTTCAATTTCATCTTTCAAGTTCATGTTCTCACCTCTATGAAATCTAAAAATGAAATTATAAAACAATATCTATTGACAATAACTTATTTAACTAGGTAAAGTTAACTTATTATCCCCCATAAAATGAATTGATGTTGAGGGAGTAGCATGACGTTAATAATTCCTAAACTTGAAGAATTAACACCTGAAAAATTTAAGGAAACCTTTAGGAAAATATTGGAGGTTAAAAGGAAAGCTGGATTAAAACCAATTCATGATAATCCTCCAGACCTATTCGAAAGAGCCAAACTATATGGAACACAGTATAAAAATGGTTCTTGGAATTGGGCTTCAAACATTTGGAGTAGATCGGCTGCAAATACAGTAGTTGTTGAAGATGAAAGTCAACTTCAATATGAACATAAACTATTGATGTTAAGAGTTCTAGAGCATATTCTAGCTCAAGGCCCAATAATCAAGGTTGATGGATATGTAGGTAAGCCTGGAACAAAAGCTCAAATGCATGCAACAGTATATGTAGACCCACAATTCCCAGATATTGCCTATAGATGGAAAGAACTGATTTTCCCAGCACCACCCGATGAAAAGCCGGATATTGAAGTTTTCGTAATACCTCACTATCTAGGGAATCCTATGATTCCTGGAACCAATAAAATGTTAATGGTAATGCGTTTCCCACACCAAAACTTCTCAATAATAACAGCTTCGTCCTATCAAGGAGAAGTCAAGAAAGCAGTGTTAACCCACTGGATTTTCCATGTATACAAGAAAGGCGGTACAGGTGAGCATGCCTCTCTAAGAGAATTCACAGTTAAAAGAACTGACGGTACATGGAAGAGAATCGTCATGTGCGTTTGGGGGCTAACTGGGACAGGAAAGTCAACTCATGGCTTATACGTATGGACGCCGAGAAATGCAAAAATCTACATGGAAAACTTCGGCATAAATCCACTAGAATATGTAAAGGACCAAACAATCAAAAATGACGATATAGTAGCAATATTTGAAGATAAAGTTATAGGCTCAGAGAGAGGCTCATGGACCAAAACTGAAGACCTAAACCCTGAACAAGAAGCAATGTGGAATGGTGCAATGAGTCCTAGAGCACTACATGAAAACACGGAATTCGACGAAAATGGCTATCCAAGCTTCAAAGGCGAATTATTCCAATACTTCGGAGCACCCAACAAAAACTCAAGAAGCGTCCTATACCTCGAAGACACAGGATATTTCGACGGAGATGTAGCGTCAAGTGGACCACTAACAACAGCCATATTCCTATCACCAGGATACTTTACAGACTATGCATGGATAAAAATAGTTGACGAAGCAATAGCAGCAAAAGTACTAGCAGATGGAAGAACAATAGGCCACCCAGCACAGGCAAAAGAAGTAATAGGAAAAGTAAGATACGTAGCAAGATATGCAAGACCATTCACAATGGGAGTAACAAACACAGCACACGTAGTAAGATTCTACCAATACCTAAAAAAGAGAAAAGAGGAAGGAAACCCAATAGAAGTCTACTTATTCAACACTACTGGAAGAATAATAGCAAAATATGAATGGAAAGAAAAGAAGCTAGGAGATAAAACAATAATGGCACCAGAACCAGTACTAGTAGAAGTTGAAGGTATACCTAAAGCCATTGGAGGAACAAGGCCAACCATAGAAGAAACAGAGCTATTCATACTACAAGCAGTTAGAGGAGCAGTAGAATATGAACCACACCCAGTATGGGGAGAAAAAGTACTAGTTCCAAAGAAAGTCCCAGGAATAAAACCTGAAAGACTAAAAGAACTAAAACCAACAACCTACCTAACAATGGAGGAATTCAAAGCACTACTAAAAGCACAAATAATTGAAAGCAAATACTACCTAGACAAAGACTGTCCAAACTTACCAAAAGAAATCTACAATGCCATGGATTTTGAATAAAGCATTAATTGCCAGTAGATAAAACTTGCAACAAATAACAAAATACTTTGTCTAGAGAAGAGTAAAGTCATAGTTAATTTAATTTTGTTATCTTACCCTTTTATTTTATGATATTAGTTGTGGTGATGCTTGATGTTAAATGATTCTTCTGTCCCTATTAATTTTTTGAAGAATAATGTAAAAAATTTTGTAGTTGAGAGGGATTGGGAGAAGTATCATAATCCGAAAGATTTAGCTGTTTCTATTTCTGTTGAGGCTGGTGAGTTGCTTGAGATTTTTCAGTGGAGAAGTGTTGATGAAATTATGGATATGATTAAAGAGGAGAAGTGGATTAATAGGATTAGTGAGGAGTTGGCTGATATTTTCATTTATATTTTGAGTATGGCTAATGTATTGAATATTGATTTGACTACTATTGTTCTAGAGAAGCTTAAGAAAAATGCTGAAAAGTACCCTGTAGAGAAGTATAAGGGTAGAGCTTTCATAACTTGATTTTGCGTTTTCCATTGGATTTAAAATAAGTGGATAGGAGTTAAGCTAGTATATTGTGCCTCTCTTTTTTATTTTTTCTTCTCTTTCTTCTAGGGGGATTTTCTTCCATTGTTCTATGAATTTGACTACGAATTCTATGAATTCTTCTCTACGTTTCTTTGCATCTTCAAGGTTTGCATCTTTTGGATGGGTTAGAGCGTATATTCCTGATGATGTGAATTCATGGGTGTTTAGGGGTATTGACGCCCAGAAGACTTGTTCAGCTATTTCTCTATCCTTTCTTTCTGGATTCATTAATTCTATCATTTCTGGTTCTAATTTTGCTGTAGGTTGCCAGTCTTTAACTCTTTCCATTTCTACTAGTTCTGGTCTTATTATTAGTATGCTTCCAGTTTCTCTTGCACCTGAATGTACTTCTAAGTATTTTAATGCTCTATCTCTATACTTCTTAGCCGTTTCAGTTTGGGATGGTCCTCTGGGAATTGCTACATAGACTCTTGATCTTCTTTGTGCAAGTCTTTTCGCTAGCGCCACTATCTCTGTATTTCCTCCATGTCCATTTATTATTATGAATCGTTTAATCCCATGTCTGGCTAGTGAGTCTATTGTTTCCAGTAGAA
>JANZKD010000051.1 GCA_025061245.1 Candidatus Culexmicrobium profundum | reverse complement strand
AATAAGACGGTTAGGAAAAAGCTCAGTCAACCTAGCAAAAGAAGAAAAATCATCCTCCCTAAATGGATCTTCAATATAAATTAAGTTAAATTCCTCAATAACATTCTTTACAAAGTTAAATTGCTCCTCAGATGTAAGAGCTAAACCTTTCCTTGGATAAACATACTTACCCTTCTCACCATTCCATAAAGAGGAGGCAGCTATATCAACACCAATACCAATCTTCACATCATACTTCTCCTCAATATAATTGCATGCTCTCCTAACAAGCTTCAATGCATCCTCAAACTCTAAATTCACCACCCATGCATTCTCATCATTACGCCCGAGAATAACATTTGAAGGAGCCTCCCTCAATATTTGCCAATAAACAGAAACATTTACCTGAGCAGCCTTAAAAAATGAGTCAACATTAAGAGGTAAAACCAAAATCTCCTGAATATCTAAAAGTCCAGCCTTTGAATGAACACCTCCACCCACAACATTACCTAGAGGTAAAGGCAAAACATAAGACAACATACCACCCAGATATCGATATAAAGGTAAATCTAGCGATGAAGCTGCAGCCTTAGCATTAGCAATGGAAGTTGAAAGAGCAGTAGCACCACCAATCTTAGAAAAATTATCAGTACCATCAACTTGAAGAAGAACACTATCAATTTCAAATTGATTTAAGGAATCCAATCCTATAAGCTCAGGGGCAACATCGCTCTCAAAAATAGAAACAGCCTCATCCACACCTCCAATTGGAAAGGCAACAGCCTCATACTTACCCTTACTAGCACCACTAGGAGCAGAAAAACTTCCAAAACCAGACTCAGTGTAAATGTCAACTTCAATTGAAATTGAACCCCTACTATCAAAAACCTTCCTAGCTATAGCATCCTTAATAGTTGTTGGCAGAAAAGTCAACTCAGCTCCTCCTAATCTTCTTATAACCACCATAAACTTCATGTAACTTAATAACCTCATCAATCAGCTCAATGTGACTCAAAAGCATTCTCCTACAACAATACCGCTTAATACCTAAACTATCAAGAACCTTACCTGGATCCTCCCCATTCCTCACTCTTCTCTCAAACTCCTCATACTTATCTCCAATCAAAGCACCACAACTAAAACACCTAATTGGAAGCATCATATTAAACACCTACCTATAAGACTTCTGCCTCCTCCTCCTAGCAGAGGGGCCTCCAAACTTTTTAGGCTCAGTCCTTCTAGGATCACCTGCAAGCATCGTCCTATCGTAATCTAGGAAAAGCCTCTTCAACTTTTCATCTTTAAACCACTTCACCAAACCCCTAGCAATAGCCATTCTAGCAGCATCAGCTTGACCCATAAAGCCGCCACCACGAGTATAAACTTCAATATCCACCTTACTAACTCTATTCTCACCAGCAAGCAGTAAGGGCTCAAGAATCTTCCATCTAGCAATTTCAGGTTCAAAAAGCTCTATGGGCCTCTTATTAATCAATACTCTACCCCTACCAGGCTTAAATGTCGCCCTAGCCACTGCAGTCTTTCTCTTACCACTTATAACCAGAATCTTAACCATAGCATATTTCACCCTTTCCAGCCAATTTCTCTTGCCACTTCACCTAATAAAGCATACTTCCTACCCAACCTACTCACATCAGCTTCAGGTATGGTGACAAGTTTATAACGCTTAAATTCATCAGGAAAACCAATATAAACTTTAAGCCTTTTAAGTGCCTCCCTACCCCGATAAGTATTCTTCGGTAACATCCCTCTAACAACATCCTTAAAAATCTTGTCAGGTCTCCTAAAATGCTTAGGACCACGCTTAGGATTTCTCAAAGTACCAATCTCAAGCATTGCCCTATACTCATTCACAATACTACGCTTATTTCCAGAAATCGCTATCTTCTCAGCATTAACCACAACTACACGATTACCCTCTAAAAGCTTTCTAGCAATTACACTTGCAAGCCTACCCATAATCATGTTTTCCCCATTAATGACAATAACCTCACCAGACAACATATTTCACCCCAAAATCTTAACACCACTTCCACGTGGAAAACGCTCAACCAACTCTAATATCGACAAGCACTCCCCACCAGCACTATGAATTTTCTCATAAGCCTTCTGAGAGAAAGCTAAAGCACCCACAATTACAGGATGATCCAAAACTCCAGACCCCAAAACCTTACCTGGAACAACTACAACATCACCAGACTTAGTATACCTCTGAATCTTACTTAAATTAACCTCAACCCTCCTCCTTCTAGGCGCATTTAATCTCTCAGCTATATCACGCCATATATCAACGTTGTACAAGTTAGACGCCTTCCTCAGAAATCTAATAAGCTTCCTAACCTGAACATTTGTAGGACCAGTTCTCTTCACACTTCTTCCCCTCCACCACTCAAAGCATCAATTAAGTCTGAACACTTTTCAGCTAAAATTTTAGCTGAAAGCTCAATAATCTTACTCACAGGAAGAACACCAGTAGACTCCACATAAAATATGAATTTATTCTCATCAGGATCAACCTTAATAGCCTCAACCTCACAAATCTCCTCACAAGCCCTACATAAATTACAATTCAAATAATCCTTTAAGTAGGGAACCTTATTCTCATCAAACTCTAGAACTCCCCTCGGACATGCCTCAATACAATCTCCACAATTAATACATTTATCCGAAGCAACAGCTATCCTAGGCATATACTTATAAGCACATGCAGAAACAGGCTGCCATTTAGCTCCATCCTTCCCTCTACCAAGCCTAGCATAAGCCTCCAAGAATATTCTCTGATTAGAAGCAAGCTTAGCTATAGGAATATTATCACTAACGGGCTTCACATAAGGATCACTAGAAGACAAATCACCAGAATAAACAACACGTGACCCCTCATCAGCTCTAACATCCAATATCAATGTAACTTGACACTTTGGACACCCAACGCCACCACACTGACATTCACTTGGAAATGAAAATCGATCCAAATCAGTCTTGAGAGGAATCAAGGATAAACGGTGAGCCAAAATCTCATCAAACATGGGAGAAGTATTATCTAAAATCACCACTTCATTAATAGCCATACATGGAACCTCAGCTATCATTATCCTCCTAAGTGCATTTGCAAATGAAACATCAACATCACTCAATATGAAACGTGCATACTTCTCCGTAATTTCTAATATCTCAACCTGCATCAACGCAACCTCGCAAATATAAGCTAGAAGGGAGAATTACAAGAGACAGATTTAAATTTTATGACGAATAATCGAGATTAAAAATGATTAGAAAAACAAAGAAATAGATATTATGCTAAAATAGATATCAGCATTTAAAAGAAAATAGATAAATAATCACAATTAGAAAACTTCACATAAAATCCACCATAAATTAAACTAAGCCTCCAACTCACCTAAACTTATCTTCTCCAATAAATATTCACCTAAAGCTCTAAATACACCATACGCCCTAATCAGAGGAGCGTCAATTACAACATCTCCATCCTTCACCTTAATAACCCTATCATAATTCTTCTTAAAGGAGTA
Source organism: Candidatus Culexmicrobium profundum (assembly GCA_025061245.1). GTDB lineage: Archaea > Thermoproteota > Methanomethylicia > Culexarchaeales > Culexmicrobiaceae > Culexmicrobium_A > Culexmicrobium_A profundum. The sequence continues at coordinate 7,262 of JANZKD010000051.1, read as the reverse complement.
GCAAACCTGCTCCATCAAAATAACATTATTCTTTAAAAACTCTCTTGCAATAGTCCTAGCATCAAGGAAATCACAACATGCACACAACACAAGCCCCTTAATCCATAACGGATTCTTCCTAGATAAATAGGCGCAAAAGGCAAGATCCTCTAAATCTCTTTTATCAATATAGTAAACTCTAATTTTCAATTGATCCAACGGTATCTCCACAATGAAAAACCTCCATTCCACTTACACTCTTCTACCTCTACGGCCACCAGGACGCCTTGTCGTGTCATGTGGAATTGGAGTTACATCTTCAATTCTACCAATTATAAATCCAGCTCTAGCCAAGGCTCTAATTGCAGCCTGTGCACCAGGACCAGGAGTCTTAGGTCCATGACCACCTGGAGCCCTAACCTTAATATGAATAGCATTAACCCCCTTATCCCTCGCAACTTGAGCCACCCTGAAAGCTGCCTGCATTGCCGCATAAGGCGAAGGCTTTTCCCTATCAGCCTTAACAACAACCCCTCCAGAAGATAAAGCAATAGTTTCAGCTCCTGAAAGATCAGTTATATGAATAATCGTATTATTATATGAACTATAAATATGAGCAACACCCCACTTCAAACCAGTTCGACCCATAGACATAACTACTCACCCTCCGCAGGCTTAGTGGCAATCGGAGTTAGAGGCTTCTCCCTAAACGGACTTCCAGGAGCATAATCTATCAAGTTCTCTTCATCCCTTCTAACAACATATCCAGGAGAAGTTACACGTCTACCCTTAATCGCAATATGACCATGAACAATAAGCTGCCTAGCCTCATAAATTGATCTTGCAAGCTCCCTACGATAAACTATAGTTTGAAGCCTACGTTCAAGTAAATCCTCAACCCTAAGCCCTAAAACATCATCAAGAGTAGCATTCTCAGGAAGCAACCCTAATTTAGTAAGCTTATTAATTAATTGACGCTGCCTCACACTAAGCTCCTCAGGAGGAAGAGCTAACATAAGTCTAGCCTGCTGCCTAAACTTAGCAATCATAGTCTTAGCAATCCAAAGCTCACGCTTATTCCTCAAACCATACTGACCCATCAAGTGAAGCTCTTCTTCTAAAACCTCCCTTCTCCAAGGATGTCTCGGTCCCTTCCACTTCTTCCTTGAACGCTTAGGATCACCCATAAACTACCTCCTCCTACGAGTAACACCAACAGTCTGCCCAGTCCTACCAGTAGTCCTTGTACGCTGACCCCTAACCTTCAATCCAAGAGCATGCCTAACACCCTTCCAACACTTAATCTTCTTCATTAAATCAATATCCATCTTAACACGTAAAACCAAGTCAGAACCAATTAAATGTAAATCCTCACCAGTCTCCAAATCCTTCCTCCTATTCAACATCCAAGTGGGAACACCATACTTCTTAGGATTCCTAATAACATTCTCAAGCCTCTTAATATCAGCATCCGAGAGAAAACCAACACGGGTGTCAGGATCAATATTAGCTATACGAACAATACTATGAGCTAAATTTATACCAATACCCTTAATCTGAGAAATGGCGTAAACTACCTTATTAGAACCATCCACATCCTGACCTGCAATACGCACAATATGTCTAAACGCCAAGGCTATACACCCGTTAATGCCAGTAGGGAAAATATAAAGGCACTATTTAAGCTTTATTTATCCAAAAAGTATAGAGGGATGATGCAGGCCTCATCATCAAATCAGCAAGCCCGCCGACCAACAAAAATAAAGCAAACAAAAAGATAAACTTAATCCTTCCATAATGCACAGCAATCCACAATCAATACATCCAACCAATTACTGGTGGAATATGGATGACCACATACTCTTAAAATATATTTAACTAAATCTGAAAATCCACCAGAAAATATACTCTACCCATAACCATAAAATCCAAAATATACGCTTTAATGCCAATAGGATACCTACCAATACAAACCATCCAACACACAATCTACCTAAAAACAATCAAATAGACAATAAAACATCAAACTACTTAAAATTTAAAGTCTCTCTGTTTATTGAATAGCTGCTCATAGGTCCTGCAAAATCCAGCAATTATTCTCACTTAAGTATAAACGTATACCATTCATCAAGAATCGGGCAATTCAATGTAAATGCTTAGGAATAGAATTATTGATTTACTTTATGTCTTTGTATTAATCTCTTTAACGTCAAATCTACTTCTATTCCACTTTTCAATTCCTTATTGATATGATATTTAAGCACTCCTTCAGGATTATGCGGATATTTAACCCTATAAATTTCAAGTAAATCTCTATACATTCTACTTAATTCATCATCCATCTGTATTCGCCTAAATATATCAATTACCTCTCTCCTTTCCACCAAATTGGGTGGACTAAATAAATTCCACAACCCCAAAATAACTCCAACAGCACTCAAATTAAATGGAGGTAATAAAATGAGGTAGCCTCCTATCCAGCTTGTTGGCTTAGATATGAGGACTTTAAGAATGAATAATAGGGGAAACACTGTGTATATAATGATAAGCTCTGTCATAATCTTTCTAATTATTAATTCATATTTACATTTATTAGCATGTTTTATTCTAAGATAAAGTAAAACTGCACACATTGATATAATTATGTAAGCAAGGATAAAGTAAAATAATCTTAATACTTTCCCTCCATGAGTGAGATAAGTAAGGTTTTCTATGGGATTCAATTTATTAGGCCAAATACCACCCCAGGAAAAGCCAATAAGAGTAGTAACATCAGTAGGAATAATCCATTGTGGAAGAAAAAGTAAACTAAACAATATAATGACATAAGCCCCAACCACAGAGTCATTTAGAAAAGAGAAAGAAAATTTAATAATACGTAACCCCCGGTTCATCCCATGCATCTTTATGCCATGCAACACTAACACTTCCGTAATCTTTTGCCCACCAGTATTGTGAAAATGTATCCCAATACACATGAGCTCCCTCCCAATTAGTTATCCTACAATACACTTCACCGTTGAATGTATCTTCATACTCACATGGCTCACTATCCCAAACATAAATCTCTTTATATCTACTGTCGTCATAAGAAATGAAAACTCCATCTCCATCCCAGCCCTCTTTAGGAATATCTCTATCAATATCAGCTGCATGAGAGTCATGCACGATAAAAACTGTGACATGGGTTCCACTTCTTTCTATGGCGTCTTCCCATGAACGACTATATAGACCTCCATGGACACCAGTTTTAAGCAAAACTACATTTGAAGTGTCATATTGATCTACAAATACAACTAAATGTAGTTCCCAGTCATGTGGATGTTCATATGTGAGAGAACCCCCTATATAATATATATTGTATACGTAGTAGAACCAATATTCTATTGCTATTGCTGGTCCTATGCCGTCTTCGTCTGAGAATGAATACTCTTCTATGTGGATGAATACTCTCAATTTTTCCAATTTTTTCCATTCTTCTGAAGGATAGTTATCTGTGTTATTGTCTACATCAATATCAAGGTCATAGTAGAAGTCGCATGGAAAATAAATCATACCAGTCTCAAATCGTAATGATGGTTTGTATGTTTGTGCTAGTGTTTTTAGTTGTTGTATTCTTGTTGAGTCTATTGTGTATGTTGCATGGTATCTTGTTAGGAGGTCTACTGATAATGATTCCCAGTATCCAAATCTGTTTATTCCTGCTGGGCCATCATTGTTTGGTTGTCCGTCATAATGGTAATATATGTTCCATGAGTCATATGGTGAGTAAGCTACTATATAATACCATTTGTCTGGGGATAGAGTTACTTGACTACTTAATTGAACGTCATACCAATCCAGGTAGCCTATGTAAACTGTTCCATATGCAAGTAATGTTCCGTCTGGTCCACCTTCACGTAATTCAACGTAAATATATGACACACTTTGTATTGTAATATTCTTCTCTTTTTCAACTCCCTCAACTCCGGCGCTATATTCTGCATAAAGTGAAATCTTATCCACTGTCCAACTTCTAGGCGGCTTAAATCCTTGACAAACCTTGTCTCCAGGGCCAAGATTCAAGTAATCTTGAAGCTCAGCTTTCATACCTAGATAATACCAAGTCTTTAAAGTAGCATTAGAGACAGCTTGAACAAGTGATATATATTGAATTGCTAATATTGCAACAATCAAAATTAGGAAGGAAATTCTCCTCATAAATATCTCTCCCCCAAGAACTAACCTCTAAATACAAAATGCCCAACCCGAATATTTAAACATTTTTTAAAAAAGATTGAAAAATAAATATTTTTAATTACTTTGGTTTTAAAAAGTTTATATAATGCTATCTCATTTGACGATTAATTTTTAATTAAAATAAATATTTAAATAAAAAATTTAAAAAGAATAATGGCTATTTATATGAAAATTCATCTAAGCATAACTTCTCCTTATTAGTTTAAAGCTTTGACACTCTCAAACATTTATTGTGATATTAACTTTCTTCATAGAATTCAGTCTTACTTTCAATGTAGTAAAATACTTTATGTTTATCTTCATCGCTAGTAGATTTTAATTTTACTTCACTTGGATCACAGCCTCTCTACCCATAAATTGTTGCAATTCGTCTTATAAAAAGTGATATGCAGAATTGAATTCAACCATAAAATTGTATCCATATGAAGCCTTGATTGCCATGGATTTTATCTTCGATTTGATGATGAGTTATGGGCATCGATTATGAGTAGGATCATAAATAATACATTATTATACTTAGGTAATTCAATGTAAGTGTTGCAGATACGGATCATTGATATACTCCATTTGCCATACTTGAAAACAATGGTAATAGTGATGGAGTTAGGCATTTACGATTCTTTTTCGCATCTTAATTTGACATTATTTTCATTTAGACATGAAATTTTAATCTTTAAACTATAGTCAAGTCCCTACTTCGCCAGATATGATTCTTAAGTGTTAAAATTCTTAATAATTGTTTACTATAGGCTTTATGAAGCTAACCTTTTGGATGTTTTAATAATTATTTTTGTTTTTATACTTCAGTTTGAAAAATTTCTTTACCTCTTCTTTCTTGAGAGTTTTTCGTAATATGGTAAGTGAAATTATTCCAATAATAGCTGATAAGGTTGTTGCTAGTAGATATGCATAAACTAAATCGTATCGGAAAATCGCTAAACTGAGGAAGAATATGACTGATACAGGTATAAAACTGCTAATGAAACTTAATGACGCTGCCATGACACCTGGAGCATAGTAGTACCATTTAGGTGGAGTAGTTGGTCCATTAAATAAGAAAAAGGAAAAAATATCTATTAAATTAGCAACTATGAAAGCTATTGTTGATAGAGCAATTAAGTTTAATTCCATCTTAAAATATCTAAGATCACCCTTTATAAATTGAAATGAACAATAAAGACCAGGTAAACCTAAAATAAAAGCAATGAAAAACCAATAAAAAGAAAGAAATCCATTTATAAAATAAATAATCAAAATCCAATTAAACAGAAAAGATACTACTCCCGGAGTCTGAATCTCAAATTCAAGATTATCATTCAAATTTAAGCCTCCAATTAAAAATAAAATTTATAGTTGTTTTGTTTTTCCTTTTATTATGATCATGAGTTTCCATTGTCCTTTGATGGTATTTAGTGCTTTGAATTGTAGTTTTATGGTTTCTTTTGGTTTTATTTCTATGTATATTTTGTCTCTTGATTTTATTTGTTTTTCTATGTTTCCTTTTGATGAGTGGATTGCTTTGATTAATGGTAATTTGAATCCTTTGTTTGTGGTGGAGTTTATTGCTATTAGGAATATTTCATCAATCTGTATTGTGTATTGTTTGGCTCCTTTTAGTATTAATCTATAAGTTCCATTGTACTCAATTGGGAATGTTTTAATTACATGTATGTCATAGATGTCTTTGTTAGTGCAAATTAGTATTGGTTCTTCGTTTATCCATCCATTTTCACTTAAAACGAGTAGTGTTGGATAATCACTGGTTGAGGAGGAGGAATATGTGTAGTTTACTTTTAGGTATTTATATTTAGCTCTTGCATATCCTCCTGCTTCTTCGACTAGAGCTTCTACTTGATATAGTTTGCAGTTCCAGTGGGAGAAGTATATTCCATAGTTTGGTGAAATTTGTGATGCTTCTATCATTGTTGCGAGAATGTCATTTACACGTAAACCTAATCCCAAATTATATTTAATATATATGAAAGCTACTGGAAGACGATCATACATTGAACCATCTGATGGATATATGCGACCTCCGATATCATAATAGAAATCTATTCCGAATACTGTTTCTGGGTAGTAATAATAAGTTCCATCTACTTCTTTAACAACATCATAAGCCTTGAACCATATATCTGTGAGTATACCATATTCCCAACTTAAACCCCACCCCCACTTTTCATAAATATCAGTGTACATCATTAAGCTTGATAGTTCCGGTGTAATTGGTAATGGATCTGGCTGAACTATTCCATCTGGTTTATTTTCATCCCAAACCCAACCTTGAGTAACACCAGCACAAACAGTTCTATAATAGCCAAATGGAGGTTCTCCAACTTTATAATCATGGTCGGCTTGGAGGTATGCCATCCAGTCATTGCCTACTTTAATAAATTTGGCAAAGTCTTCACCAGTTTTTTCTCCTGGAGATTCTGGTTCATAATAGTAGATGTCAAATACATCCCATACCCATGTTCTTGCGACCCAATTTTCTCCGTTGTTGTTAAAATCTGAGTTTATTGTCCATTCTGCGGCTGCTGCAAGATAGGTTTGCATGTTTAGGAGTAGAAATATTATTATTGAAAGCAATTTTTTATTCATATTTTCAGATCTCTCCTAAAATAAATTATATCATGGCTTGTATTTAAATTTTTATTTTTTTATTATTTATTTAAAGACAATTATTTACTTGAATATTGTTTATTTTTAGATAAATTGATTTTCAAGAATAATAACTTCAATTATTTGTTGGTGATAGTTTTGGATAGGATTTTGTTGAAATTGATAGTTAATTTACTTGGTTTTGATTAACTTAGCTTGGATGGGGAAGTGCTTAATTGATAGGTCACAGCATTTTTGTTTATAAGAAATTGAATTGTAAGTGATATGCAAATTGAAATTAAAGACTAAGACTTATTAATAATTATTTTGTATCTACTAGAATCTTGATTATCATGGATTTTATCTTCAATTTGATGATGAGTTATGGGCGGGGTGGGATTCGAACCCACGACCACCGCCGTGTAAGGGCGGCATCCTAACCA
>JANZKD010000050.1 GCA_025061245.1 Candidatus Culexmicrobium profundum | reverse complement strand
CAATGAACATAGCCAGGGAAATAGCCGTAAAAGCAAAAGAATTATTCAAAGACTGCGAAGTCTACATTACTGGAAGCTACGCCAAGAAAACCCACACCCTATCCTCAGACCTAGACATACTAATAACATCAACCGAAATACCAGAAAAAATAAACTTCCAATGGTACTACGAAGTAGTCAAAACCCTAACCAAAGACCACAGAATAAACATTCACCTACTCAACAAGAAAAAATTAAAAAACTATGAGAAAATATACACACCAATGATCAAAATAACATAAGTAACTCTAGTAAAATAACCTTACACATGAAGATTGACAATAGTAGTTAATGTTTACTTTATATTATCGGAGGATGCTTTCTTAAACTGCCTAGTTCTCTTAAATATAGCATAGCACCTAATGGCAGTAAGATTAAAATTAGTAGTAATAGGATTGTCAAGTCATATATTACGTTTTGGAGAGCGCTTTCTCCAAGAGCGCTGTATCTGATAATTCTTATAGTGTATGTTTGAGGTAGAATTAAGGAGATTGCCCGAAGATTCTCTGGTATTATTTCAAGTGGGAAGTATACTCCTGAGAAAACAGTGGAAATAGTGTTTAGAAGCCATATTAGGGGGTTTATTCCGCCACGCCATGTGTTAAAGTGAATGGTGATGGCTGAAGCAATAAGGCTAAATCCTATTAGAGCTAAGCTCCCAAGAATTATTGCCAATAAGCTAATTAAAATTCCACTGCTTGGATACGTAAAGTTAAAAAGCAATCCAATAATTAAGTAGATGAATGCAAAAATTAAACCTTCACTATATTCGTCAACTATGCAGGCGAGAATTGGGGCAGATATTGGTATCCCCATTATAATGCAATAATCATAAAAGGACATTGCTTGACCAGTTTTTCCACCCACCTTCCCTTTAATCATAAAGTTTGTAGCGTTAATGAATGAGTTTAATGATGATTTGAGAACAGTATTAACTATTAGGCCGACAAGTAGAAAGTTTGTGAAGCCACCATATTTTGTAAATATTGATTGGTTTGCACCTGCAGCTAATCCAAAGTAATACCATGAAAGAAACATGAAGAAGAGATTTAAGAATTCAAAGGGTAGAATCCATTGTATCCAGTAATATCTTATTAGTAACTTGAAGTAGTAATATTTTAGCGCCATTTTAATAATGAATATTAATTTGTTAATTCTCATTCTTTTCCACAACCTCTAAGAAAATATCCTCTAATGTTGGTTGACTAATATTTATGGATATTAGAAGATTGCTTCTCTTTAGATTGATAATCTTATGCAATAGTTCTTCACTTAAATCTTCTACAAATAAGACAGCTCTAATTCTGTCTGGGTGCTCATTTAAATATAAGTTATAGCTTCCAAGCTGTTCATTAATTATCTTCTCTAAATCAGCTCTTTTAATTAAATCTATTTTAATGGTTAACTTCCTAGTATACTTTAATAATAAGTCTTCCACTCGTCCCTCTGAAATGATTTCACCTTTATCAAGGAAGTAGACGTAATCGCATAGTTTTTGCGCCTCCCAAACATTATTAGTGGCAATAATGAATGTTGCTTCTCCCTCCTTAGCGATTTGCTTGATGTACCTATACATTTTAACTCTCTCATCAAGCGAGATGCCTGCAAAAACCTCATCCATCAAATATATTGGCGCCTCCTTCAAAAGGCCTTCAGCCAGAACTAATCTAGCCACATTTCCAATTGATAAATTATAGATTTTAACATTCCTTAAATCTGAAAGTCCAGAAACTTCCAATGCAAAGTCTATTCTACTATGGGGAAGATTAAAAATTTTACAATAAACTTCCAAAGCCTCGTAAACACTCATACGGGAATCAAGCCAAACACCACCCAAAATAGGACCCATAATATAATTAACATACTTCCAACAATCAATCTCCTGAATATCAAAACCATCAATCAAAACTCTACCAGAAGATGGTGCCAAAAGCCCTGCAACAATCCTCAAATAAGTAGATTTACCAGAACCATTAGGACCAAGAAGCCCAACAACTTCTCCCTTCCTAACTCTAGTACTAACATTTCTTAAAGCATAAATCACCCTTTTCTTCGTTTTAAAAAGCTTCTGAAAAAGATATAAAAATACACCACCAGGATTATTACTCTGATCCAAACCAACACTAGCCGACCCTTCATACTCATATCTAATAAAAGTCCTCGAAAGATCAATAGTCTCAACAATAAAACTCAAAGTCTAACTCCTCCAGATAATAAGTTTAAAATAATTCCTCAAATTATTTTTATATTATAAACCCAAAATATTAAATTTACTTCATAACAAGTTTCCTTATTTTTTCAATCAAGTAGTTTATTAAATAAATCCATAAATTCTGTGCATTATCATTTCCATAAAACTTGTACATATTTATTGTAAGTGAATCTGGTTGAATAATTCTTTCCTAAGTTTTAAGACGTAAAACCTAAAACTTATAGACTTATTATGTAATGAATATGGGATGCTGGATGGAACCTGGAAAGCTCACCTCCTAAAAGTGAACTACACCATCTATAAAATGTTCAGAAACAAAAAGATAAACGCAAAAGAAAAGTCCCAAATAGAAAAAATAGCTTCTGAACTTTTAAATTCTTATAGAAATTCTAAATAATTTTAACCATCTCTTCTTTAAGTTCAAAAACAAATTTCTTTCCAACTATCTTATATGGATTCTCAGGATCTAATATCGGCGTGACACCCACTCCAATCAAATCTTCAGCTAAAGCATCTATCCACAAATCCTCAATTTCATTCTTACTAAAACCCCTTTCAAGAAAAACCCATAAAAATCATCCTCAATAAGAGCACGCCTACCATAAAACTTAAAAACCTCATCAATAAGCTTCTTCAACTCCTTCTTCCTCATAACCACCCTACCCATAATCCAATTACCCAAAACTCTATATTTAAATAACTCCCACTTCTACCAACATCAAAATCATACACATAAAGCCATGAAAACCCTCACCTCACAATCATAAAAAATCAACTAAAACATTCACAAAAAATTAAACAAACAAAGAAAAATCAAATTTAATTAAATAGTGCCCCCGCCGGGATTCGAACCCGGGTCGCGGGCTCGAAAGGCCCGTATCCTTGGCCGGACTAGACGACGGGGGCTGGTGACTTTCTTTTTCGTCTTTTTTATCCATTTTTCTTGAAATTTTTAAATTACTTCTCAGTTTTGTTACCCGTGCTCTGTCTTGTTAGTTTTTTGTTTTGTTATATATGTTTTTTACGTTTGGTTTTGTTATTTTATTTTGGGGTTGGGTTTGTTGGGTTTTAGTTGTGATAGGGTTTGTACTGGCTGTCCTTTTGTTGATTTTTGCGATTTTGCTGGTGGGGGTGGTGTTTATTTTTGTGGTGGTGAGTTTGGTTGTAGGGTTACTGACTCTTCATTAGATTATGTGCGTGGTTGTGGTGTTTGTGATTTTAGGGTTTATTGTTGGGATTTGAGTTGTGATGTGGTTTGTGGGTTGTTGGATTGGCTTGGAAGTGTTGGACCTGTTTCTGTTAGGGGGATTAAATTGCCTAAGGTTGTGCCTATTGTTTCTCTTTTAGATAGGGATATTGCTGGTTTTTGGTGGGATTGTGGTGTTGAGGCTGTTATTGTTTCTTTTACTGATTTTTTGAGGTCTAATGTTTTGGATGAGGTTGTGAAGCGGGATGTTCATTGGCTTTTGGGTTTTGATGGGTTGGTTTTGCTTTCTTCTGTTATGCCTGATCGCTTTTTGTTTCGTGGTGATGTTCTTGAACTTTTTATGCGGGTTGCTTTGGCTGGTGGTTTTGATGGTGTCATAGGTTGGGATGTTCCAGTTTATGTTGACATGCCACTTTACATTTCTTGGATTAACCTAGTTAAAGGCTTAGAATTAACTTATAGGCTTAGTGAACTGGGCATTCCAGTTGTTGCTTTGGTTAAGGGTAATACACCTAGTCAGATTAAGTTTAGTCTGGACGCTTTACAGCGTATGGGCTTTAAAAACTATGCTTTGCATGCTTCTGAGTATTTGATGCGTTTTAGGTTTGATGCTCGTTCCCGTAACATTCTCTACAAGTATGCTGAAGAAATGAATGGTAGAGTTAATGATTTACTTGTTATTGGTGCTTTAAGGCCTAGCTCTTTAAAGTTTATATGTGATGTTTTTAGGGGTGTTGAGAGGCTTAGTGTGGGTGGCTTGAGCTATTATTTGGATGCTAAGCGATTTAAGCTGTATTTGGATGGCCGGGTGGTTAATGTTTCTAGGAAGTATTTGAAGTGTAGTTGCCCTAGTTGTGTTAAGGTTGGTTCTCAAAAGATTTTAGAGGAGGTTAAGTCTAGAGTGTCGCATAATCTCAATCAATTGAAGTCAATGTTCGATGGCTCATCATATTCATATGAGTTATATGACTTGATTGTTGAGGAGGGTGAAACAGCTGTTATTGCATCTGACATTCACATATGGACTCCTGAATCTAAATTTGAAAACTTCATTAAATTCCTATATGAGATGAAACCTAAGCATTTAATTTTGCTTGGCGATGTATTTGACTTTAAATTTGGTTCACCATCCTATTACGAATTAGAGTTATTCTTCAACACTTTACGGGATATTAAATGCAGTATTCATCTGGTTGAGGGTTGTAGTGATGGGGATTCATCAAGTTTTCTTAAAGTTATGGATCAACTAGTCTTTGAAGAGGTTGCTCCACCCCTAACATACAAGAAACTACCAGAAGATTTGGAGAAAGCTAGAATTAGAAATAGGGTGTTATTGGACTTCTATAAATTCTATAGACAAGCCAGAAAGGAACTATTAATACAGCTACCTGGAAATATAAGGATGAAGCTTTTACATGGACATCAATTAGTCATGAATCCCAAGGAGAATATGAAGATTGTTAAAGAAGTTATGCTTGAATATAAGTCTTCAAGTGAAGTTGACTGGCTCATCATAGGACATATACACCGTGCATTCATAGATTATGATGATGGTTTAGCTTCAACTGGATGCTGGCAACTACCACTAATCCATCTGAGAGGAACAGTAAGCAAGAATGATTTATATGGTGAGTGAAGTTGCATTAGTTTTATTGGATGTTTGTTAAATTTATTGTAGGGTTATTGGAATTTGCGTTTATGATTTTTGTTGCTTGTATTTTATGGATTAGATGGTTTGTTTTCATTTTTGATTATAAGGGTATGTTTGCAGGATGGTTTTAGCGTTATAATGTGTAGGTAAAATTGCCTATTTTTTCTTACATATTAGTAGCAATATTTTCTTTGTAGTTCTCTGGATTTTTTATCAGGATAATCAATTTAGACTTATTATTATTTGGATGCTTTAACTTTTGTTGAAATGAGGTGTAGTAAGATTATTTTGTATACCACATCCTTATGTCCAAGGTGCCTTGTGCTCAAGAAGTGGTTGAAAAGTAGAAATGTAGATTTCGAGGAGAGGGACTTATCTAATCCGGATGTGATGGTCGGATTAATCATGAGGGATATTTTTGTGAGTTCAGCACCAGTTCTAGAAGTTGATGGCAAGTTTTTCTTGAGCGATGATTTGTTCGTGGATTCTTCTTTGAATGAAGCTTTGCTGTTAAGATTGTTGGAGGATTGATTATGTATAGGGCTGGATGGCTTAAGAAGTATAGTAGCTGGTTAAACTCAGTTAGAGTTTCTTCGGATAAGGTTATGGTTAGAACGAGTAGTGGATTCTTTGAACCTTGGGATAAAAGTAAGATTGTTGAGCAGTTGTTAAAGGAAACAGTTTTAGCTGAAGAGTTTTTCGGTATTCCTCCAATTTCAAGGGAGGAGGCTGAAATTATTGCGTCAGAGGCTGAGCGTAGAATATTTAGTATGAATACAAATTTTGTTAGTGCTCCATTGATACGTGAAATAGTCAGTAACATACTTTTAGAATGGTCTAATGAAAAGCCTGAATATATTGTTTATAGAAATGTATTGACTAGAGTTGGCACTCCCGTGTATGATGCTTATCTTATTGATTTGGGTTTAGGTTTTGAAGCTAAGGAAAACGCTAACCTACAACCTAACCCTGAAACTTCACATAAGAAGAAGGCTGACAAGCTTTCAAAGGAACAATATTTACTTTTACTACCTGTTCATGTGGCTGACGCGCATTTGAAAGGTGATATTCACATTCATGATTTAGAATATTTTGGTACAAGACCTTTCTGTGTTTCGAAGGATGAGAAAGTTGTTTTTCAGAATAGTGAAATTATATGTATAGAGCCAATAGCTTCTTTGATTGAAAGATGTGATTTAGTGGAAATTGTAGATGGATGGGAAATCTACGTTCCTAGCAGAGAAGTTAAAGTTTTGTCTGATGGAGTTTTCCGTCCAATTAGGAAGGTGTTTAGAAGACGATATAATGGTTTTCTCTTAGAAATTGAAACCGTTAAGGGATTAAAGTTGAAATGTACTCCTGACCATAAGGTTAAGACTAAGAATGGATTTAGGAGAGCTGATAAATTAAAGATTGGAGATGAAGTTGAAATAATGGAGAAAATTATGTGTGATGAAATAAATGAAGTTAACTTGCTTAATATAATTGATGGCGGTGACAATTGGTATGTAAAACCTGTGGAAATAGTGAATGTATATAAACTTCACAAATTGTTAGGTGTGCCCTATAGTACGGTTTATTATTGGAAGATGAAAAAGTATATGCCTTTAAGTAAGTATAGAGAGCTTCTATCAACATTTAGGAATACTAGAGATCTAGACGATTGCCTTGTTCTTCCCAAAACACTTTACATTAAATATGGAAGGTCGAAGAAGTATGTTAAAGCCAAGCTCCTAATAAATAGGGATTTAGGTGAACTGTTGGGACTTTATATTAGTGAGGGTCATTATGGTAGTAAAGAAATTACTATAACAAATAGTGAATTTGAAATTTTAGATAGATTTAGAGAGTTATGTATAAGGGTGTTTGGACTTGAAACAAAAAGAAACGTTAATTTAAATACTCCTCAAGAAGTTTTATACTCAAAAACAGTTTCACAAATATTCAGGGCTTTAGGTTTAGATAAAAAATCATTTGAAACGTTTTTACCTCCAATTTTCCTAAAGGGTAATACTGATTTTCTTATTGGCTTTCTATCAGGTTTAATGTCTGGGGATGGTAGTGTTAGAATACTTAAAGGTAACAGGCAACAATTAACGCTTATAACGTGTTCTGAGAAATTAGCTGATCAAATTATTTTTATATTTAAGCGTCTAGGCATTACACCCAATATATCCAAATACTTTAAGCATAATCGAATGCATCCTATGTTTCAAATAGTCATATCCTACAAAAAGGATATTGAAGCCCTCTTGTCTAAGGGTTTAAAACTAATTGGGAGAAAACGGAAAGTTTTAAGGAATATCTGCTTCAAATATTCAAAGTTTAATGAATATTTAGAAATGAATTCGAGGAAGATAAAAATCAAGTCTATTAGAAAGATACCTTATCATGACTATGTCTATGACTTGATGATAGATGGTGAAGAACACTGCTACTCAAATTTACATGGTATAATAGTGCATAACTGTCAAGATCATGATCTTCGATATTATTTCTATTATGGATTAATGCCTGATGGAACTGGTTTTAAGACCAGTGTAGCTGGCCCTGCTATGCATCCTGAAGTAGCTATTCTTCACTCAGTTAAAGTTTTGGCTGCTGCTCAAACTAATTTTGCTGGTGGTCAAGGCTTTTATAATTATAATATATTTTTAGCTCCTTTCCTTAAGGGTTTGAGTTTTAAGCAAGTGAAGCAGTTAGCGCAGATGATGTTTTATGAGCTTAGTATTGATGCTGATGAATATTTAGTGGTGGAGAATTTAGGTGAGCTTAAACTGGTTAAGGCTGGTGAATATTTGGACAGTTTCTTCGATGGAGCTAAAAGTAGTATTAAACTTCATTTAGATGTCCTTTATGGTCCTAAGTTTAAGGTTTGTTGTTATGATCCTGTAGCGAAGAAATTGAGGTTTGTAGATGCTACAGCCATAATTAGGCATAGTATTGATGAACCATTACTACAGATTACGACGAGGAATGGTAGAATAGTGAGGGTAACTGGAGATCATTCCCTCTTCACAATAAATGATGACGGATACATTGTACCTGTTAAGGCTAGAGATCTGGCTAAGGGTGACTGGATAGTTGCAATTGGATGTTGGCCTCCGTTATCAGATAGTATAGAGGAAATCAATCTCATTGACCTCATAAAATCAAAAAACCTCTTAAATGAACTGGGCAATTATAGGGTTAAGTTAGCTGAACATGTTTTGCTCAGATATAAATCTGATATTAAGGCTATTGGGTTAAAATTAGGTTTCACTAATAAAGCAATTGAGGGGTGGTTTGCTCGTCGTAGAATTCCTCTAAGAGTTATTGCTTCACTTAAATTGAGTCGTAAAGATCTTATTGGCGCTAAAATACTGCCACCTTACCATAAGAAGCCCTATATTCCGTGTTTACTAGTTTTAAATGAAAAATTCTTGAGACTACTGGGATATTATGTTGCTGAGGGTTCGATATGTAAGAGGCATTTGAGTTTAGGGGTTATAATTTCTATTTCTGATACGCATATTAGGGATGAGATCTCATTTTATGTGAGAGAATTATTTGGTGTTGAACCCACTGAGAATGGGAGGTTTATTAGATTTGGCGGTAAAATTCATGCACTTCTTTTCAGTGAATTGCTTGGTGCTGGACCTACTTCCCATGAGAAGCATATTCCTCCCATCCTCTTTAAGCTTAATGTAAAATTGATTTCAGAATTTCTTTTTGCCTATCATAGAGGAGATGGTTTTACTTGTAAAGATCGAGTGGGATTTGATACTGTTTCTAGAAGTCTAGCCAATGGACTAGTCTTTCTATTACAGAAACTAGGTCTTTATCCAATTGTAAAGAAGCGTAAGAGAATTACTTGTTTTACTAGAAATGAAATGAAGGTGATTTATAGAGTTCTTGTAACTGGTTGGCGAGATATTTCAAAGTTATTAGAAATAATTCCAAATCTTAAAGATGCAAATAAACTGAATTACATATTATCGAAGTCTAAGGGTAGAGAGATTAAGCGTAGGATACCATTATTTAAAAGATTAAGAGAGAAGCTTAAACAAGCTGGGCTTCCAAGCGCCTATAACCCTAAAGTTAGAAGTGTTGCTATTGACACAGTTTTAACGAAGTTGGGGAATCATGCATTCCAAATAGGTGACTTGTCTAGCTTTTTAAATGGTCAATTAGTAGCTGAAGAAGTAATTTCCATTGAAGAAGTTGAATCTTCAAATGGCTATGTCTATGACATTGAAGTTTTAGGTTTTGAAAACTTTTCTGGTGGTCATTTGGGGCAATTTCTACTTCATAATACTCAATGTTATGTGGCTCGTGGAGGACAGCTAGTTTTTTCTAATGTACAGCTATGCCCAGGTGTACCTGAGATATGGCGTGATAAGCCTGTTGTTTTTCGAGGTAGAGTTGGGCCTGAAAGTTATGGGGACTTTGAGGAGGAAGCACGCTTATTCTTTAGGGCAATTTATGAAGTAGCTTTAGAGGGTGATTATCTTGGTAAACCATTTAATTTCCCAAAACTTGAAACTTATATTACTCCTGAATTCTTTAATTCAAATTATTATGATGAATGGTTAATTGTTCACAAGGTTGCATCAAAGTATGGTACACCGTATTTTGATAATGCTATTCCACCTTATCGAGGATATGGTAAAGGTGTTTCATGCTATCAATGTTGTGCTTATACTTTTACTGAGACACCTGAAGATGACCCTGAGTTTGAGGAGAAAATGTGTTTTGTTGATGGGAAACATTTCAGTATGGGTGCTTGGCAAGTAGTTACTCTCAATTTACCTAGAGCAGCTTATAGAGCTAATGGTGATGATGATAAGTTGATAGAGGAAATTTTTAGATCTATGGATTTAGCCATTGATGTTTTTAAAGCAAAGATGAAGTGGATGAAGTTAATGATTGAAAACAATAGGTTACCCTTCGCTACTCAGAGGCCTAGGGATCCCAGAACAGGTAGTCGAGGGCCAGCGGCAGTTGACTTCAATGAGCTCGTTTACGTTATAGGTATTGTGGGTGGAAATGAAATGGTGCAGTGGCATACTGGATTTCAATTACATGAATCTGATAGTGCTGTTAGACTGTTGGTTAAGGTTTTGCTTCACATGAGGAAGTATATGGAGGAGCTTGAAGTTAAGCATGGTATTAAACTGGCATTGGCTAGAACTCCTGCAGAGAGTTGTGCTCAAAGACTTGCTGTATGTGACTTGCTGTCAGATGAATTTAGAAGTATGACTGAAAAGGTAGTTAAAGGTGATGTTGATAGAGCGGAGAAACTTTTGGGTAGAGGTGAACGTAATGTTCCAGTTTACTATAGTAATGGTACACATGTATATGTTGGAGCAAAGATTCCACTTAGTAAACGACTACTGATTGAGCATAAGTTCTTCCCAGTTCTATCTGGGGGAAATATTTTCCATGTATGGCTAGGTGAGGCTTATCCTGATCCAGAAGCTTTACTTAAAGTTACTGAGAGAATATCTACGAAAACACAGGTAGGCTACTTTGCATATACTAAAGATTTAACTATCTGCAATTCTTGTGGAAGGATTTCTTTCCTACTCCATGAAAAATGTCCTCATTGTAGTTCTAGTGATGTACATTGGTGGAGTAGAGTTACAGGGTATTATCAAGATGTGAGTGGATGGAATGAATCTAAGAAACGAGAGCTTCTGGATCGATATAGAATTAGAGTTTCAAAGTTTTAATGGCCTCATCTACTGATACTTTTTCACCTAACTTCCTATGTCTAATAAATATTCCTGGAAGATTTATTTTTAATGCAAGTTCAACTATTTC
>JANZKD010000049.1 GCA_025061245.1 Candidatus Culexmicrobium profundum | reverse complement strand
AATTGGAAAAATGAAAATCAGTGAAAGAAGTAAAAGAGCAGCTGAGAAAGCCCTAAAACTACTAAAAGCTAAACCAGCGCCAGGAGGAAAATTCACAGTTGTAGTTAACGGGGTCCTAGCAGGATTACTAGCTCATGAAGCAATTGGACATGCATCAGAGGCAGACAGCGTCCTAAGAGGAATAAGTGTTTTAAGAGGAAAAATAGGCGAAAAAATTGGATCAGAACATGTAACCCTAATTGATGACGCCACAATAATGGGTAGATTTGGAAGCGACGTCTACGACGATGAAGGTGTAAGGGCACAAAGAAAGGTATTAATTCAAAATGGAATATTAAAAGGATACTTAACTAATAGAGAAACAGCAAACAAATTGGGACTACCATTAACAGCAAATGCAAGAGCACAAGACTATAGATTCCCACCAATAGTTAGAATGACAAACACATACTTCCAGCCAGGAGACATGACATTTGAAGAATTGATTGAAGACATTAAATATGGAATATACGCGATAGGTGGAAGAGGAGGACAAGTTAGCTCTGCTGAAGGAATATTTCAATTTGGAGCTCAAGAAGCATATCTAATCGAGCATGGAGAAATAACAAAGC
This sequence comes from Candidatus Culexmicrobium profundum, assembly GCA_025061245.1. Classification (GTDB taxonomy): domain Archaea; phylum Thermoproteota; class Methanomethylicia; order Culexarchaeales; family Culexmicrobiaceae; genus Culexmicrobium_A; species Culexmicrobium_A profundum. Next base: position 10,307 of record JANZKD010000049.1, on the reverse strand, counting down.
ATCTAAGAGACTTCAGCATGAGCGGTTTCATACTTGAAACACTAAAGAATGTTTCAGGCGTCGCAAAAGACTTTGACATATACCCAAGCTTCTGTGGAAAAGCTGGACAATCAATGAGAAACACCTGTGGAGGACCACATATGAGAATTGAAGAAATAATTGTAGGAGGGAGAGCATAATGAAATTAATTGAAGCCGTATCCTTTGCAGTTAAAAAATCATTAGAAATGGGTGCTAATCAAGCTGACGCATATGCATCAAAATCATTCTCAACATCCATTCAAGCAACCAATGATAAAATTGGAGGAATAAAAGACAGAAGAGCCACAAGCGAAATGGTTGAAGGAATAGGAATAAGAGTTGCTGTAGGAAAAAGCATCGCCTATGCATATACAACAATACTTGAAGAAGAAAGCATAATAAAAAGCATAAAAGAAGCCATCGAACTAGCGAAACTAAAAGAACCAGACCCAGACTTCAAATCTCTACCCCCCGCCAAAACACCAACAAGCGTACATAAAATATTCGATAAAAACATATTAACCCCACCCATAGACGAAGCCTTTGAAGAAATCAGAACCATTTTAAGTGAAACAATGGAGAAAAATCCAAACTTCAATACAATCGTCTCCGGATACTCATTCACATGGATTGAAAAAGCAATCGCCAACAGCCTAGGAATAGAAACATCATTCAAAGAAAGCTTCATAGGAACAACAGTATACATCATAGCGGAAAAAGAGGGAATAAGATGCATTGGTGGAAAAAGTCAAAACCGCAGAATGCTAAATGAAATCAACATTAAATTATGCCAAGAAGAAGCAATTAAATACGCCGAACTCGGATTAAAAAAGGCCAAAATTGAGGGAGGAGAAAAAACAGTAATATTTCAACCTAGAGCATTCGTAAGCTTAATGGGATATGGCTTCATAAGGGCAATAGATGCATACAATGTACAAGAAGGAAAATCATACCTAACAAACAAAATTAACAGCCAAATTGCACCAGAAAGTCTAACATTAATAGATGATGGAACCATGGATGGAGGCCTAAGAACAACTCCAGTTGATGCTGAAGGAGTACCATCACAGAGAAACATAATAATCGAAAAAGGAGTATTAAAGGGATATCTCTATGATAGTTATACAGCATTCAAAGAAAACAAGGAAAGCACTGGAAATGCAACTAGACAATTTAGAAGCGCCATATCAATATCACCTAGAAACCAGATAATAAGCGGCGAAACAATGAAACTAGAAGAATTAATTGGGGACGTAAAAGAAGGAGTACTGATAAGAGGAGTAATGGGAGCACACAGCACAAATATTGCTACAGGAGCATTCTCAGTCTCAGCAAACCCAGCATATGCTATAATAAATGGAGAAATAGTTGGAACAGTACGAGGATGCATGGTTGCAGGAACATTTCAAGAATTACTATCCAAATACGCTGGACAAGGAGACGATGTTGAACAAATAAGCTTTCTCATTGCACCATCAATCAAATTCGAAAGAGTCAGAGTATCAATCTAAAATTCTCCTTTATTTTTTAAAAAATCTATTAACAATTTAGCTTTAATTGCTCCTTCCCGAATAACTTTAAATCCTCCAACTAAACTAATAACAGTTGAAGAAACACCAAAAGGACATCTCCCAGAGTCAATTACCAAGTCAACTTTATCCCCAATCTGAGAAATAGCTTCATTAGCAGTAGTAGGTGGAGGATAGCCCGATAAATTCGCACTTGTACCCAATATTTGCCCTCCACAAAACTCTATCAACTTAAGTGCAACAGGATGATTAGGCATCCTAACCCCTAGAGAATTAAATCCAGCTGTAACTATGTCAGGAACAATGGATTTTCTAGGTAAGACAATCGTTAATGGGCCAGGCCAAAAAGCTTCCATTAACAATAAAGCTAAATTATCAACATGCACCAATTTCTTAGCAACCTCAATACTAGACACAAGTAAAGGCATAGGTTTCCTACCTCTTCGTTTAACAGTAATTGCCTTTTTAACTGCATTTAAATCAAAAGGATTAGCTCCCAAGCCATAAACAGTATCTGTTGGATAAACAACTAAACCACCATTGATAACGACATCAGCAGCTCTCCTAATAAGAGATAAATCTAAATCTAGAGGATTAACCTTAACCACTTCAACCATACAATTCACCATTAATCCCAAAAACTGTAAACTTAACTCTGTATATAATGCTATATAAAAGCTGAAAAATATAAAGTAAAATTTAACAAAAATAGGAGAGTTAAGATTTTAAGCAGACACGTAAGTCTACAGGAGTTGCTGAAGGCACTGGAAGATCCTTCATGGTTTTTAATCCTGGTGGAGCATTTATAACCTTGGGAATCGAGTTAATAACCATTGCTACAGTACCCCAATCACCATGGACACACGGCACTATCTTCTCATTTATAGGAGGCAAACCATCAATTTCAATGGCATCATATTCCTCAGAAGCACCGACAAATGCTCTGAAATCAAGGATAATCTTCTCTTCTCCCTCAGCAATACCCTTGGCAATTTGCATCAGACCAGCAACTTGACCAGGCTTTACTACTAGAAAATCAGTTTTAATCTCCTTTTCAGCTACAACTGGCTTTACATCTTCAACTACAATTTTATCCAACTTCCATCCCAGTGCACTAGCTATAAGAGCAATCGACTGCTCCAATCCAACATGTCCACTGATTATCTTCTTCTTAATTCTATCATTAAACTCTTCAACAGATAATCCTGCACCAATCTTCCTCTGAAACGGCTCTCTACGTGTAGAAGCATTAATTACACGGGTAACCTTTATCTTGTTAACTTTTACACATGCACCAGTCAATGTTATAACTAACGTATCCATGAGAAAACCAGGATTAATACCAGTTCCAAGTATAGTTACTCCATGCTCCTTAGCAAGACTGTCAAGCTTCTTAGCTAAATTCTCATCCACAATGTAGGGATATGAAAGTTCTTCACAAGTTGAAACTACATTAGCACCATATTCCACTATTTTCACAAGTTGCGGAAAGACTTTTTTGAAATATGATTGCGTCATATGTATAACTACGTCAGGTTTAGTTTCCCCTAGAACTTTATCTACATTAGGTGAAACAACGACACCTAGCTTTCTGTCTAAACCAGCAAGTTCACCAACATCTTTCCCAATTTTACTCTCTGCAATGTCTATAGCACCAACCACTTTAACTCCCTTCTTCTCTGACAACGCTCTTACAACTCGCTTTCCAATCTCACCCATACCATAGATTACGACTTTTACTTCACGCTCCATATTATTCACCGCCAATTTCAACTAAAATTGAGAAGAGTGACATAAAAGGTTAACTAGTACTTCAGAATATATAAAACACCATTAGTAATCATACCCACAAATAAAGCTAACAAAATACTTAGAAGAGAAATTAAAAATGCCCTCTTAACACCATATTCCCTCACTAAAGCTGCAATAGTAGCAATGCACGGTATGTATAGCATCGTCACAATTGAAAAAACAATCATTTGAGAAGGAGATAAAACCAAGCTAAAATCATTAACATTAAAAACCTCTAAGAGTATTATTAAAGTCAACTCCTTTCTCAAAATACCGAATATTAGAGGAACAGCAGTTTCCGATGGAAGTCCAAGCAAGCCTTGAATGACAAAGCTAGCCATAGAAGAAATAGCCCAAATAACTCCAGAAACTCTCAACAACTCTAAAATAACACTGCCAAGAACAATCAATGGAAGAGCAACATAAATGAAATCCTTTGTTCTAACCCAAGTTTTAATTAAAACAGCTTTAATCAAGGGCATACGATAATCAGGCATCTCCATTATTAATCCAACAGGACTGCCGGGCAAACTCTTTGACAGCAATCTTCCAAGCAAAACTACAATTAAAAGATCAATTCCATATAGCAGTAGGGCGGCAAATATCCCTATATACTTTCCAACCAGGCCTAAGATGACTACAGTTCTAGCAGCACATGGAATTAAAACAACTAGAAAGCCGAGAATCAATCTTTCACGGTCAGTCTCCATAATCCTACATCCAATACATGCAGGTACATTGCAGCCGTAACCCAACAATAAGGGAATGAAAGCTTTACCATGAAGACCAATTTTATGCATCAAGTTATCCATTAGAAATGCAGCTCTTGGAAGATAACCAGAATCCTCCAATATAGCTAAAAGTATATAGAAAGTAAAAACATAGGGAATCGCAATAGTTATACCTGCAACAATACCAGTGAAAAATCCATTTAAAATAACCTCTGCAATAAAGGGTGAAAACCACTCAAAAATCACCTTTTCAACATAAGACAACAAAATATCTTCAAATAAAATTGAAAGAAGCTCCTCCAAAAAACTGCCACCCAAAAACACTATAGTAAACACAGTTGACATTACACCTAGCAGAATGACATATCCTAAAAATGGATGAGTAGTTACATAATCCAACTTCTCAGATAAAGTAACCTTCGAAACAGGCGATATTGATTGAACCTTAGAAATAATACTAGTTATAATCGAGTATCTCTCACAAGCAATTATAATCGGTGAAGGTTCACCATGAAGCCTTTCAAGTTCATCAGCCAATTCATCAGCCAACAACAATATAAGTGAACCTTTAGGAAAACCTGAAACCTTTTTAACTATTTCTTCATCCCTCTCCAATAATTTTACAGCAATCCATCTTGCAGGATACTTTGAACACAACTCTGGAAGATTATTCCAAATAGCTCTAGATAAGCTTTGAACCTTCTCCTCAACCTCCTTTCCATACCTAACCTTTAATGGATTCAATTTAATCTTACCTTCAACCACATCAATAACCGTTGAAAGTAACTTATCAACACCATAACCAGTAATTGCAATAGTAGGAATCACAGGTACACCTAAAATTCTAGATAAACCTTCAACATCAATCTTAATACCCTTCTTACTAGCTACATCCATCAAATTCAATGCAATAACAACCGGAGATTCAAGTTCAAGAAGCTGAATCGTCAAATACAAATTTCTCTCAAGAGCAGAAGCATCAACAATATTAACTACAATATCAGGCCTCTCAATAGCAATATAATCTCTCGCAACAATCTCCTCCTGAGAATATGCTGACAGAGAATATGTGCCAGGTAGGTCGAGAACATAAATTTCATATCCTTTAAAATGAAGTTTTCCCTCAGCCCTCTCAACCGTTTTACCAGGCCAATTACCAACAGTTTGACTAGCACCAGTTAATTGATTAAAAATTACACTTTTACCAACATTTGGATTACCAGCTAACGCTAAAACTATGCGCTTAATAGACACTTCAATCACCAATCAATCTCACAAAAACCTTAGAAGCAACACCTCTACCAAGAGCAACAGAGCTACCTCTAACTTGAATTACAATAGGTCCACCAAAAGGAGCATTTCTAACTATAACAACCTCAGTACCAGGCGTTAAACCCATATCAGCTAATCTTCTAAGTAAACCATAACCTCCAACTGTAAACTCAATAACTCCCCTACTCCCCGGAGAAAGGGAAGAAAGAGGCTTCAACTCCTCAATCCTACCAGTAAGCGAACTTAAAGAGACTTTTAACCGAGTTAAACCTTCACTACCCAATCCATGCTTTAAAGATAAATGATCATCAGCATCCTTAAACTTAGAAAAATCTCTCCATGGAAGAGTGAATCTATGTAGATACTTATCATGAAGAAAACTTTCCCTATGCCGAATAAGCAAAGCCCTTCCACTATTAGTCAAATCATAAGTGTCAGGTTTAATCAAATCTCTTTCAAAAGCAACTTTAAGAGCATCTCTAACTAAATCAACACTAACACCAAGCCTTTTAGCTATTAATTCAGGTGAAGGCTTAACCTTATCAGCTTTAAAAATAGTTAAGACTTCAAGTATGCATGGAATCAACTTTTCAATTCTCCTCTTCCTAAAGATCATAATGAAACCTCCGCAATACACTTACCATTTTTTAAGCATAATTGATTACAAGGAATAATATTCCCATGAGGACATTTATGAGGATAATTCAGTAAATAACATATCTTCTTTAAACTATTGACAGTTAATGCATGTTCAATAACGCAAATTTCAGCCAATACATCAGAAGTTAACTCCACTTTCAACACATCATGATATAGACGCTCCAGAACTCTACATTTAGAAAGAGTAACCTTCGCTATACTTTCACCCATCTTCGTCAATTTTGTCCCCTTATATGGAATATAATTACAAAGTCCATTTTGAGCCAATTTCTGAATAGTTTCAGTAACAGTTGAAGGCGAAACACCTAAAGCATGAGCAATTTGAGAAGTAGTAATCCATTTTTCACCTTGATTAGATAGAGTATAAATCACCTTGAGATAATCCTCATAAGTGCGCTTCAAATAAGTTCTCGACATCAAATTTCGGTTTTACGAAAAGTAAAATATATCTTTCGCACAATCACCTTAAAACTTCAATATGACTTAAGCCATTCTCATCCTTGTAAATATGAACTTGACTTTCAAAGTAGGGACTATCCCTAACTTCATCAACATGAGATATAACCACTATGTAACTATAGTCTCTCTGAAGTTCATTTAAAGTTTTAAGCAATTCCTCCCTAAATTCTCGGCTCAATGGCCCGAAACCTTCATCAATAATTAAAAATCGGGGAACTACGCCAGCCCTCTCAGCTAAAGCCTTAGCTATACCTAATCTAATAGCAAAACCTAAGAGAACAGTTTCTCCACCCGAATAAGTTGTTAAATCCCGAATAGTAGCTTCATCATAAACAATTATAGAAACAGCATCCTCAGTAGCTTCAATCCTAATACTTTTTCCAGGCAGAAACTTTGAAATATAATTATCAGCCCACTCCTCAACTCGTTCAATATACGTTTTAAGTAGCATCAAAGGCAAACCTTTTTCATGAAAGATAGATTGATACAAGAATCTATAGGCCTCAACTTTCCTTTCTAATTCGTCTCGTTTAACCTCTAAATCACTAAGCTTCTTTTTCAATTCACTTATCTCTCGCAGTAACGTCATATATTGATTTAATTGCGCCTCAATACTTCCCTTAATTCTACTTTCACTTTGCAATTGTAAATTTACATCTTCAAGTTTCTTAGATAAAGAATTTAACTTTAAAGTTAACTTCTCTAACTCAGATTGTAATTCCTCAATTTTTGGATACTCATTTATCTTTAATTTCAACTCTTTGATTTGATTCTCCAATTCAGCTTTACGATTCAGCAATCCCTCAATTTTACCCGAAGCCTCACCAATTTCAATTAATTTTCTATGCAATTCTTCATATTCTCTCTTAACTTTAAGAAGTCTATCTTCAACCGAACCAATCCTCAAAACAACACCATATAAAAGAGAGAAACGACTTGAAAGCTTAGAAAACTCAGATTTAATTGATTCAAGCCTAATTTGCTCCTCACTAATCTTAGCTAAAATAGAATTGACACCCTCCAACCTTTCCGTTAAATTCTTTAAATCACTAGTTTGAGAAGAAAGTTCAATCTCCTTTTGCTTTAACTTCTCCTTAACATCACCTAAGCTTTCAATTTCAAAAATTATTGAACGTCTATCCATTTTTAATTGATCAACACGTTTCTTAACCCTACTTATCTCCTCATTTAAATGCGAAATCGCCTCCTCGGCTCTTTCCCTCGTCAATGGAGTATTACAAACTGGACATCTTATCTCAGCTTTCATTCTATCCTTTAAAACAGAAATACTATCCTCAATAAAGCCATAATATCCCTCAAGTCTAGAAATTTCCATTTCAATACTATTTAACTTATTTTTAAGATCAGCATAACGTTTCAATTCAACCTCCAGCCTGGAAATTTCCTCTTTAAGTTGAGAAATTCTTTTCTTAGTCATTTCAATTCTATTAACCAAAGAATCTCTATCAACAATCATCTGCTCTAAGTGCGAAATATTCCTAGTAATAACATTTGCTTCTTGTTCAAGTGTAAATAATTCCTCCAAAAAGGATAATTGCTGACTTAGCAGTTCACACTTCTTCTCAAGAACATCTTTCTTCTTAACAAACTCCTCTAAATGTGAAAGTTCACTAGTTACATATTGAAGCTCACCCTCACACTTCTCTAAAAGATTATAAACTCCCTTTAATTCCACTAATTTCCGCTCAATTTCGAACTTCTTATCTTGAAGAACATCGATTTGCTCTTCTATACCTAGTTTATTTTCTTGCAGTTTTTTAATGCGGTCATTAACTTCCCTTAACTTTAACTCTAATTGTACAATACTAGATTTTACCTCAGGTTCTCTCTGAATTTCCTCCTTAACTCTTTCAATCTCAAAAATAACTTTATCTAGCTCTCTTCTAGCTTCATGATATAATTTTCTCGCCCTCTCCTTATGCGGAGTAAAATCAATATTAAAGGCCTTTAAGAAGATTTTCCTCCTTTCCGATCGATCTAAATCTCTACTTATTAATTCAGCAACCCTTCCCTGCCTCACTACAATGGTGTTTATGAAAGTAGTGAAATCTAAACCTATTAACTTTATTACCTCTCTCTCAACAGCTTTAACTTTTGATGCTATTAATTTTTCAATTTGTCCTTGCTCATTAATTTTATAAAGAAAAGCATCAGGATTTTTATCCTTCCTTAAAATTCTAATTATTCGATACATTGATCCATCATAAGCCTCAAAATCCACTTCAATTCTAGACCTTGAAGCCCATCTTGGAATTACCTGTCTAGCAAACTTCCTTTCTAACTGTCCATATGCACGACCATATAGAGCAATCGTAATAGCATCCACGAAAAAAGTTGTTTTACCTGCACCCGTACTACCAAAAACAGATATAGTAGACCCTAACCTACTAAAATCTAATTCAGCATTTTTATAGGTAGCAAAGTTTTCTACTTTTATTCTCTTAATTATCATGGCACTTCTTCCCTCTCAATTTCCTCAATAATCTTTAAACCTTCAGTTACAATGAGATCCACTAAATCCTTTGGAAAAGCTTTACCCTGCCTCTTAATAAAAACATGTTCAATATAATCCTTAAATGCATCCTTTACATCTCTGAAGGGTCTAACATGCGAGATAACGTCTTCATCCCTAACTCTCACAAGCTCTACGAACCAATGCATAACTTTCTTTTCCTTCATAAGCTTTGTTAATTCTTCTTTCGCTATACCCTTACCATAGGGAAGTTTAACCATCAATCTTACAATAGCCTCCTTAGGAAGATTTAGGGGAGACAATACTTCAATGAGCTTCCTAGTTGGGTTAAGTACTCCAGTTAAATCAAACACCTTTTCAGTAAAACCAAATTTACTTTTAGGTAGGGTGATTAGAGGGCGACATGGAAGTTTCTTGAAGGAAGGCTTTAAATCACCATTAATCTCCTCCACTAGTACAACACCCTTATCCTCATCTTCCTCTCCAAAATTCATTCGCTCAATAGAACCAGGATACACAATGGAGGGGGATAATTCTTGAAATAAATGTATATGACCTAAAGCAACATAGTTCACATCATCTCTCTTAAAAATACTTTTAGGAACTCTTACATCATAAATAGGAAGATAAGAAGGAAGGGAACCGATTTTAGCACCTTCAACATAGAAGTGTGCCAAAACCACAAGATAGTCGTACTCTTCACTCTTCTCTTCAACTAATTCCGATAAAGTCTCATCTATTAGATTAATATACTTAGAACTATCTAAAACGCTGGGAGGAAGATAAGGTAAACATACAAATTTTACTTTACGATTACTTCTAAAACCATTAAGAGTAATTGAACCAGGCGTCTTAAAGTAATAAAATCTTGGAGCCCTAACTTCATGAAGAGCCTTCAAGTAGGCTTCCGTCCTCGAAGTTCTAGGCTGATCATGATTGCCAGCTATCACAATCACATAAATATTATTCTCAGTCAGACTTGCAACAAATCTTGAAAACTCATTTAACAAGAAACCACTAGGCCTAAAGGAATGAAAAACATCCCCGGAAATAACTACAAAGTCACATTCATTTTCAATGGCAATACTACTAATTCTTTTAAGCTGGGTTATAAAATCAAGATGTCTTCGCTGTATAACAATTGAATTAGTTTCAGCCCCCTTTAATCCAACACCCAAATGAAAATCAGCTGTATGAAGAATTCTAAGTTTACTCACTTCTTAACCCTCCCATAACCATACATTTCACCTAATTTTTCAACTTCAACACTCTTAATCAATTTCTTGTAAAACTCCTTAGCCTCACTAATTGCCAACCTATAATCTCTAACAGTCACGACAGAAGGTATTGT